>PMNO01000122.1 GCA_003161835.1 Myxococcales bacterium
ACCCCGCCGCTGCCAGCCCCGTCGGCGCCGCTCGTGCCGCTGCCCCCGCTTCCGGAAATCGTGGTGCGTGCTGCTGGCCCTGTTGCGTTCTTGCAGCCGATCACCGACGACAAGCCAGCCCACAACAGGAACCCGGCCGCGAACCGGCCGCCGGCCCTCTCCGAAACTCCGCGCGTCATCTTCTCACGCCGCGCTTCCGAACGGTTGCGCCTGGAACGTATCACCAAGAAGAGTCCCCAAACGTCGCTGGACCAGGCGGAATCCAATCAACGCGGCAAGGGCACATGCCACAGGGTAGCCCACGACGGGCGGCCAACCCAGTCCATACGCTCCCGTGACCAGCACCACCTCGCCACCGAGCAGGGCGAACGAGACCGTCAAGGCCTCGCGCCGCAGGTCGAAATAGTAGAGCAACAGAATCTCCAGGAGACTCAGGACCTGCAACGATGCCCCGACCAGCGCCAGTCGAAACGGCCACACGGCCTGGGGCGGCAGGCCGAAGATGCGCAGGATCGATGGCGCGAGCAGCAACACGATCGCCGTGACGGTGGTCTGAACCATGGCCGCCCCACGAAGAACTCGACTCGACTCCGTCGCGATCAACGCCGCGCCCGCGCGCAGCTTGCTGAACGGCGCGCCGCCCTCCAGATCGTCGTAGAAACCACGGAAGCGTTGATAAAAGGCAGTCTCGATCTGTACGTAGATCCATCCGAACGCCGGGATCACCGAGAACCAGGCGATGTTCGCCAGCGCGGCGTAAAGCGAGGCAGCGTCGCTTCCCGCGAGCCACCAGACCAGTACCTTGTCGGCCCAAACGGACAGGTAGTACGCGAAGGCCGATAGCGCCAGCACCCGGTACTCCAGAAAGGCCGGTGCGAGGCGCGCCTCGTCGTCGACCCGCGACGGAAGAGCCGCCGCGATTCCATGTACGAGCATGGCGAGCGTGACGAGCTGACCCAAAGCAAAACCGGCGAGATACCCGAGGGCGCCCCAACCGCATGCCCGATCGAAGGCCAGCGCCGCGACGATACTCAGGGGAGCGCCGAGACCGAACGCCCGCAGGACCACCAGCGGTGACGACAGCCCGCTGCCGACCGCCAGCAGCAGCCATTGCGCTCCGACGATCCCGGCCAGCAATGTTCCGGCCACCGCCAGCGGCAGGGGGACGCCCAGGATGGCCATCAAAACAGCCCCCAGGAGCAATGAGCCGCCGATCGTGATCGCCAGGGCCCGCCACAGCGGAGCAGCGATGCGTTCGACCCTTCGGTCGTAGAGACGGTCCGCGGTGTGACGCGAAACGACGACGTGAATCGGCGCCGAGAACACGACCGTCAGGGCATAGATCAGGGTCACGATCCGCTCGATCTGTTCAAAGGCCGGCACGCTGCCGGAGTGGGCCACCACCCGCAGGCTCGTCAACACCGCGGTGGTGAGCAACCACGGCGCGGCCGTGACCGCCACTCCCGTCAGGTATGCGCCCACGGTGCCCCCGAGAGAATCGCGGTCGATCATGCGTTGCAATTTCCATCCGATACCCGCCATCACGCCCTCGCTTTCCGGTAAATGTCCTCGTAGCTCGCGAGCATGTCTTCGCGTTGGTAGTAGGTGGTCACCCGGTCGCGGCCCGCCTGGCCGTATCGGGCACGCAAGTCCGCGTCGCCGGCCAGACGCACCAGGGCCCGCGCCGTGTCCTCGGGGTTGGCCACCCGGGTGACGAGGCCACTTGGGCCGAGGTAGCGATCGTCTCCCTCTTGGCCCTCGATCATCTCGCGGCAGGCGCCCACGTCGGTGGCGATCACCGGAATAGCGGCAGAGTAGGCTTCGAGGATCACGAGCGGTTGACCTTCGCTGAAGCTGGTCAACACCACGACATCGAGGTCTCCGTAGATCGAAGACGGAGGCATCGGGCCGACAAAGCGAATGCTCGTGGTCCTGCCCAGCGTCGCCACGAGCCCCTTGCAGCGCTTGGCGTACACAGGATCTTCGTCATCCGGTCCGATGATGCGCACATCGAGGGGCGCCTCGCGCAGCGCGAGATCGCAGGCCTTGATGAAGGTCACCACGTCCTTGATGGGAACCACGCGCCCCACGAAACCGACGCGCAGGGGTGACCCGGCTCCTGCTCGATCCGGACCGGCGCGCTCCGCGGATGCGCGGGTGGAGCTCGCGGGTGGCGGGGCGACGCCGTTGGGCACAATGCGGATCTTCCTTGGCGGGGCGCCGTCAGCGATCTGCTTCTCGCGATTCGCCTCGCTCAGCGTGATGATTTCAGCCGCGCGGCAGTACGCGATCTGGGCCAGCTTGCGAAACAGCCTGGTCCACAGCCGGCGCAGCGGTGACGGAGCCGGGGTCCAGGCGGCCAGGCTGTTCTGAGCCTTTTCGTCCTGGATCCAGTCGGCGCGCGATAGCTCCATCTCCCGCTCCCGGGAATAGATCCCGTGTTCCGTGACCACGAAGGGCCGCCCCGTCTTGAATCCCCAGATCGCGCCCAAGAATCCCGCGTAGCCAGTGGACACCGCGTGGTAGCAGGCGGCGGTCGGAATCGGCGCCGTCAGCAAGCGCAACAACGGCACGTGCATGGCCCGGTAATGCCAGAAGAGATCGAGGAACGAGGTGGCGGGCGCCAGTCGCCGTCCCATCTCCACGAGGAGGTCGAAGCTGGCCTGACTGTGAAGGAAGGTGGGCACGTCGAGGTCGCCCGCGGCGAAATCGGCGCACAGCTCATCGTCGACATCGTCCTCGAAGTGCAATCGGGAAATCGCGCTCAAGACTCGCGAGGGGCTCTCCCGTTCGGGCTTACGGCGGACGCTGCGGATATTGCGCTCCAGTTCTGCGCGCTCGGGGCCGGTCAACGGTGGCAATTGGCCATCTCGACAGAACACGTGATGCAGGTTTCGAACGTTGCCCGGCAGTTGGTAGCGCGGTTTGCCGTAGGCGCCGGGATGCGAACCGACGTTCACCATTTCGAACGAGTGCTCGGACAAGCCTCGGATGAGGTCGTGGACCCAAGACGAGACGCCGCCCGATACGTAGGGATAGGTGCCCTCGACCAGCAGGCACACGTCCGCGACGGGCATCTCCGCGAACAGCGAGGCCCACCCGGAGTGGAGCGACGCCCCGGCGCTCGGGCGGAGTTGCGCGAGACCCGAACCATCAGGAAGCAAGGTCCACCTCGATTCCGGGTGCCGCGACTCCCAGAGTGGGTGCCGGCTCGACGAGCGAGTCGTAGGACAGAAGCGCATGCGACGCAAAGCGCGCCTCCTCGCGCAGGGCCGTCAATTCCCCGGGGGCCCGATCCGCCCCGGTCGCAGCCAGGGTTCGATTCAGCAGATCGAGGGCAACATCCGGGCGCATGGCCGCGATCTCGAGTCGCGCACGCGCCGCCGCAACGGCGTGTCCGCTGCCTGCGTCGAGCTCGCGGCCCATCTCGAAGTAGTGCCGCGCTTCGGTGGTCAGCGAATCGATCAGGGCCACATCCACGATTCCCGATTCGATCGCTTGGGACACGCACACTCCGGCGCGCAGCGCCGCCTCGGGCGATGGATCCGCGGCCAGATCCGCGCGATGACGATCGAGCTCCAATTCGAAGCTGACCGAGAGCTCCTCGAGCGCCAAGGACGCCTCCACCGCCAGCTGTTGATCGCCGGCGGCCAGCCAGCGCAACAGTTCGACGGCATCCGCGTCTTTGCGACGAATCAGCGCGGCCAAGATCGTCTGGCGCTCTTCGGTGTCGGACTCCAACAACGCCTCGCAAACCGGCGGAGCCTCCCCGATCCGTCGAATGTCCTCCGAGTCGGGTGCCCCGGGCTCTGCAGCATTCGTGGAACTCACCTCGGTGAGCCCGGCACGCCCCTGGGTGCCCAATGCCAGTGCGGCCAGAAGCGTCCCCACCGGTGGGAGACACAATACCAAGCATAGGGCCAGGGTGCGGCGAGACCCCTCGAGGCCTTCGTCCATGAGGAGGGTTCCGGCGGCCACCAGGTGAAGGGCCAGGGCCGTCAGGGCGGGCAGGGGCTGAGCACTCCCGGTGCTCAGAATCGCGACCGCGAGCACATCAATCATCGTGCCGACGATCAGCACTCCGCTCGGCATGCGTGCGGACGATGCCGGGGTGTCGCCCTCACCACCGTCGACCACGCGTCTGTCTTCGGGCGCGAACGGGCGTGCTCGGTTGGGCCTNNTAGGGCGCGAAGAGCAGATCAGCCCCGGGAGCGTCCAGACAATCGGGCGCGCGGTCGACGGTGATTGTTCCGGAGCGGTTGAGCCCGCTCGCGAGCCAGTTGGCGACCGCCGTCAAATCCTTGAGAGTCGCGAGACTGGCGCCCCCGAAGGGGACCCCCCGGGCCGCGATCACGCCGAATGGTTGACCCCGGGGGTCGAGCAGCGGCGCCGCGAGATCGACGTCGTGGGGCCCGGCGTCAACCAGGTCGATGGCCCGCGCGCCGCGGCGGGTGCGCAGGGCCGCTGCAATCGCCCGATCGGTTCGCAGATCCCGGACGTCACAATCAGTCGTGCTCCACGGGCCAACGCTGGCCAGGGTTTGCGGCGCATCGCCAGCGAATATCTGGACGATACCCATGCGCGCGCCGAGCCGCGCCGATGCTATCTCCAGGGCGGCCGCTGCCGCCGCTTGAGGGTCGTCGCTCTCCAATCTCTGGGCGGCGCGGCGCAAGAACGTCAGCGAGAACTTCAAGCGATCCGTGCGCGCCCGCAGCACGAGCAAGGTCGACTGCAACTCGTCCATCGTCGACTGATCGGCCCGGGCGCGCAGCCGCGCGGCACGAAGAGATGCCGCTAGATCGCCTCGGCGGCGCTGGTGCTCCGACGCGACCCAACTGATCAGGGCCGCCGCCGTCAACCCCGCCAGGTCGGCGGCGCGTTCGAGACGCGCGGTCAGCGCCGGGACATCGCCCCGGACCGCCGCAGCCGCCACCAGGATGCCCGAGGCGAGCGGCAGCGCGACGAGGAATCCGCGGGTGCCGTAGCGCGCAGCCAAAATGAGAACGGCGATCCAGATGAGGTGCGGTCCGGACAAGCGGAGGCCCGCATCGTCTGGCCACAAGAGCAGCGTCGCCGCCAACGCGGCCAGATCGAGTGCCAGGGATTCAAGCACGATCGTCCCAATGGTCGCCCTGGATCCCGCTCCCTCCGGTTGGATCGTCCACCCGGCGAGTGCGATCCCCGGTTCCTGGTCGAGACTAGAGGTCCGCATGGAAGCTCAACCATCCCGCGTGCCGCGTTCCCTGAAGGCCGGTGGTGGTCTCCTTGGTCACGTCGTAACTGAGCACGAAGCGATTCGACCAGGACGGCGCCACGACCACCGACGCGCCCCCGGTGTAAAGAGTCACGGAGCGTTCGGTGTCATAGCCCACGGCGCCCCGCAGATCGATGCCGGCCCAACCAGCCGGCGACACCAGTCGAAGTGTCCCCGAACCAACGTGGCTCGCCCCCCGCGGGGCCAATACCAGCCGTGCATTGAAAGCCTCCGAGGAGGTTCCGAAGAGCTGCTGATGCCGGTAGCTCAGGATCGCGGCGTCGCTGAGCACGGATCGCCGCACCAAGTTCTCGTCCAGCGACTCCCCGCGCAGCAGGCGTTCAGGGCGACTCCACAACACGAGATCAATCCCCGCGTAGAATAGTTGCTGAGTCGAGGTCGGATCCCCAATCACCGGATTGGTGGTCGTCGCGGGCTCGAGACGAAGCCAGCGGCGCTGGACCCCGAGATTGGCCAGGAGCCGCCGGTTGGTCGGAAACAAGAACAGTTGCCCGCTGCCCTCGTGGAGTCTGCCGCCCTCGGAGATCGTGACCGCCGCGTCATTCCACGGCTCGTTGATGGCGCCACGCAGGTGAGCCTCCGCGTGCCCGAGAAACGGCAGCACGACCTCGGAGGTGGTGCCGGCGCGCGCGCTCTTGGTCTGTCGACCCGAATCATCGCTGGCGGCGGCGTAGCGAACGTCACCGCCGATCAGGAGCGAATCTCCGTGGCGGCTGGAGAGCAAGAGCCCGACCGCCAGGCCTGAGAGCGACCCGCCCCCGGGTAGCAGGCGGCCATCCCGCAACACTTGCCCAGAGGAGGTCTCGTGCCAGGCGAGCACGCGCAGGTTGTGCCCCGCTCCGATCGGCAACGCCAGCCCCGTCTGCACCCGCAGGCTGCTGGCCTGGGGATCACTGCGTCCCAAGACATCGCCGGCCACCTCTGGCGTGATTCGGTAGCGCAAGCGGCTGAGCGAAACGGTGAGGGCCTCGTCGGCTTGACCGCTCGCCTTCGTGCGCGCCGTCTCGTAGCTCTGGTAAGCGGCACGCAGATCCCCGGCGCGTTCCTGCGCGCGGCCCTGGTCCCGCCAGTTCGCGGAGGTGGGCTCGTCGCTCGCGAGGCCCGCGCGCATCGGAAGCTCGCGATCGAGATCTCCCGTGACTTCCAATACCCAGGCCAGCACGGCCCGCGCGCGGACGTTCTTGGGATCACGCTCCAAGAGACGTTCGAGCAAACGCTGAGCGCCTCTCCAATCCTTGTTGAGGATATGCGCCTCGACGTGATTGATGGCGGCCTCCGCGTCCACGCGCGGCGCTGCGGACCACAAGGATTCATAGATCGTGTCGGCTCGCGCGAGCTCTCCCCGCCGCGCGTAGATGCGCGCCAACCACAGCTTCGGCATCCGCTCACTCGGCGCGGCTCCGATCTCCGCCTCGGCGATCTCGTGTTCGCGTCGCGCCTCAGCCTCGCTTCCGGCGGCGAAGAACGCTTCGCCATTGCGATAATGCTGTTCGGGATCGGGCGGAGCGCGATGGTCGAAGGCTGTGCTCCCGGCCAGCGGCTGCTGGGCAAGCAGCGACGGTGACCAGAGCACCTGGCCAAGCGGCAGTACCAGGCCCAAGAGCGATCGGGTTGCGAATCGTTGCGTGGTCTTCTTCATGTTTCTCCTCGGTCGCGGCCCCGTTTTGCAACCGCCGTGCCCGCCTCATCTGGCGTCTGGGTGTGGGTTTGCGCCGCACGATTCGTGAGGTTCTGCGCAAATTGATGCGATTCGAAGCGCGACCTGCGCAAACCGCGAGTTCGCGATCCGCGCCGTCCGGGGCTCGCTTCATTGGCACATCGAATGCTGACGCGGATGTGCGAGCCGAAACCGGCGCGACACGAAGACGGTCGCGAGTTCAAGAGTCTCTTGAGGAACTTCAGCCTCACTGAAAGGACACTGAAATGAGAATTCAGAAGATGATGGGTCTCGCCCTCGGGGCGGTGGGTGCGATCTGGGGGGTCGGGTGTTCGGGGAATCGCCCGACGGAGTCTCGACCAGACCATCGTGCCGAGATGGCGCGCGGACCGGTCGCGCCCACCACGTACGTCACCCGCCCATTGACGGCGGTGATGGCCGCGGACCCGGGGTCCGGTCAGGTGTCTTCGTCGCCCGATACGCGGGTCGATGCCCGCCTCCTGGTGGTGACAGCCAGCAGCGGCGCGCTCGGCGCGAATGCCGCGGATCCAGGGTATCTGGCGATCGTGCAAGCGCTGCGCTACCTCGGAACGCCGTACGACGTATTCAACGCAGCCACCGAGCCGGCGCTCACCATGGAGCGCTTGGCGACCGGCAACCACGGCCGCTACTACGGGATCGTGCTGGACGTCGGCAACCTGTCCGACGGATCGCAGAGCGCCTTCTCCGACGCCGAGTGGACGGTTCTCGCCAGCTACGAATCCGCGTTTCAGGTCCGCCGGGCGGCCGTCTATACATTTCCCGAGGCCGCGTACGGGCTCTCGGCGACGGGCGAGGGGTTCGACACCACCGCGACGCCGCTATCCATCAGTTGCACGGCGCTCGGCACTCAGGTGTTTCCCGACGTCAACTGCGCCGCCCCCATCAGCGTTCGCAATGCGTGGGCGTACCCGGCCGCCGCCAGCGACGCCGCGACGCTTCCCCTCTTCGCGGACGAAACTGGCCGTGTGTTCGGCGCCATTCGCCAGCACGGCGGCGGTCGCGAATCGCTGGTGTTGACGTTTGCCCAGGCGCCGAGCCTGGTGCACTCGCTCGGGCTCCTGTACGACGTCGTCCGCTGGGTGACGCGCGGTATCTACCTGGGCGAGCACCACACGTACGTGGGGTCGGAGATCGACGATCTCCTCCTCTCGACCGAGCTCTACGGGAGCACCGAGAGCTATCGAATCGACGAGAATGATCTGCAGGCCCTGTACGATTGGCAGCAAGCCAAGCGCGCGCAGGCGCTGACGGCGGATCTGCGACTGGATTGGGCGATCAACGGGGTGGGGGCGACGCCGGACGATCCTGTAACAGCGCGTGCCCAAGCGATTGGGTCGGGGTTCAAGTGGATCAATCACACCTGGGACCACCCGTACTTGAATCTCACGATTCCCGCCGATGCGACCGCGGATGAGTGGGCGGGGACATACGCGCTGGCGCTTCCCGAGATCGCGAACAACAACAGCCTGATTCAGAGCCTGGGCCTCTTGCCTTACAACGTCGCCAACATCGTCACCCCGCACATCTCGGGTCTCGACAATCCCGAGGTGATGCGAGCGGCCTTCGATGCAGGCGTTCGCTACCTGGTGACCGACACCTCGCAGCCGGGCCCCGACAACGGACCCAACCCTTCGCCCAACGCGGGCATGTACAACTCGCATCAGCCGGGAATCCTGATGATCCCGCGACACCCGACCAATCTCTTCTATCACGTATCGACTCCCGAGGAATGGGAGGCCGCGTACAACTTCACCTATCGCGCATTTTGGGGCCGAGATCTTTCGTACGCGGAGATCGTCGACGTCGAGAGCGACATGTTGTTGCAGTACCTGCTGCGGGGCGAAAACGATCCTTGGATGTTTCACCAGGCCAACACGCGCTTCTTCGAGCCGGGACACAGCTTGATTTCAGACCTGCACGATCGCGCGTTCGAGAAGTACGCCGCCGTCTCGCTGCTCCCCATCACGAGTCCGACGATGGATCAACTGGGCGTGCAGGTGGCGGCACGCATGCAATACGATGCCTCCGGCGCGAGCGCGGTCATCGGTCCTGGGAACCAATTGACCTTGAGCGTTTCCGGCGCGGCGACGGTTCCGGTCACGGGGCTCTGCACACCATCTGCAGAAACCTACGCGGGCCAGAAGATTTCGCATCTGTCGCTGCCGGCCGGCGGACAGCTAGTGTTGACCCTGGACGGTTGCAACGAGGGTGTCTCGACCGGCGCGCCCGGGACGGCCGTTCAACCGGGTACCGGGGGCACATCGGGAGCGGGTGGCATGGCGGCGTCGGGGTTGGGTGGCGGTGGTGGCGGCGAGGTTGGCGGCGGCGGGGCTGGCGGCGGGGCTG
>PMNO01000539.1 GCA_003161835.1 Myxococcales bacterium
ACCATCGCCGCGCTCGGTCTGGCAGCCTGGTTGTGGTGGCGCTGGGCTCCGAAGCGAGCGATCCGGTAGACCACCGGTACGCTGGCCGAGCGCGCGCGCGTTCGGTCGCGGGGGGCGTCGGCGCTCCAGGTGCTACGCTTCGCCCATCGTGAGCACGGCTCAGAGCGAACGACCGCCCGGCCCGCGCGTCGAACCCCGAGCCTTGGGCAAGACGGGGCTCCGGGTGCCGCCGATTGTCTTTGGCACCAGCAGCTTCGGCAACCTGTATCGCGCGTATCCGCCGCGCATCAAGGCGGAGATTCTGGGCGCGATCATCGACTCGGGTGCCCCGCCCGTGGTGCTCGATTCGGCGGGCAAGTATGGAGCGGGGCTGGCGCTCGAGACCCTGGGCGATCTCCTGCGGGCGCGCGGCGTGCCTCCCGAAAATGTGCTGATCAGCAACAAGCTGGGCTGGGCCCGGGTACCGTTGCGCGGGCCGGAGCCCACCTTCGAATCGGGAGTCTGGTTCGATCTGCGACACGACGCTGAACAGGACATCGGATACGAAGGCATCTTGCGCTGCTGGCGACAGGGCAACGCGCTCCTGGGGGCGCCGTACGAAGCTCAGCTGGTGTCGGTTCACGATCCGGACGAATACTTGGCGCGCGCCCGCGACCCGGAGGAGCGCGCACGGGCCAAGCACGACATCATCGAAGCCTATCGGGCGTTGCACGAGCTCAAGCGCGCCGGTGCGGTGCGGGCCATCGGCATCGGCGCGAAGGATTGGCGCGTGGTGCGCGAGCTGGCCGACGAAATCGAGCTCGACTGGGTGATGATCGCGTGCTCGTTGACCGTGCTTCATCATCCACCCGAGGTGCTGGCCTTCGCGGAGCGCCTGCGCGCGCGGGGCATCGCGATCTTCAATTCGGCGGTCTTTCACGCGGGCTTCCTGACCGGTGGGAAGTTCTTCGACTATCGGATTGCCGACCCGGGCGCGCCGGCCGATGAGCCGCTGTTCGCCTGGCGGGATAAATTCCTGGCTCTTTGCCAGCAATACGCGGTTGATCCGGCGGCGGCGTGCGTGCGTTTCGCGCTGTCGGCCCCGGGCGTGGTGGCGGTGGCGTTGAACACCGGGCGTCCAGAGCAAGTGCGGCCGAACGTCGCGCTGGCCGGGGTGGCCATTCCCCGCTCGTTCTGGACCGCGGCCCAGGCCGCGGGAATCGTGCGGCCCGACTACGCCTACCTGCCTTGACCGTCTGGCCTCTTGTCTGGCCCGCGGTGCGGCGGCCGGGTGACGGAAGGAGGCGGGCGGCCATCGGGTCGTGATACAGTGCTCGAGGTGAAGCGCACGGTCGCGGTTCAGGTCGCGGGACAACGGTACACCCTGAAAACCGACCACGACGATCGGATGGTGAAATCCCTGGCGGCCTACGTCGACGGCAAATTTCGGGATGTTCAGAAGGCCTCGCGGAGTCCAGATACACAGGCCGTGGCGATTCTCACCGCCCTCCAGGTCGCCGAGGAGCTGTTTCAAACCCGACACGAAGCGGCCGAGCTGAAGAAGAGCGTTCGAGATAAAGCCCGGACTCTCCTTGACTACTTGTCCAAGGTGGGGCGAGTATAGAANNTCCAGCTTGCCTTTCGTTTCTTTCATCTTCCATTTTCGTTTCCGTGGGATCACCGCTTCGCCGTCGGCGAACGTCTAGATAGTTCTGGGTCGGGTTGGCGCGGGTTCGGGGCCAAACCAAGACGTTGTCCAACGGTGGCAGTGCCATCTCGCTCTAGCGCTCCGGCGCGGTGAGGGCCAATGGCTTCGGCCGAATCAGCAGCTCTGGCAGAACAAAAGCGCGCATTGCGACTGGCGATGGGCGAAAAGCGATCCCACCTGGCGGCCGAGGACCGTGCACACGCGGCGGCGCGCGCCTCGGCCCGGCTGGCGGCGTTGCCCGAGCTGCGCGCGGCCGCTGACCGCGGGGCCTGCGTGGCGGGATTCGCCGCGATACGGGACGAGATCGATCCGGGGAGCGCCCTGCGGGAGGTGTCTCGCGCGGGCGCCCGGATCGCTTGGCCACGGGTCCCCTCCCACGATGGAGGCCCGCCCTCGGGCGGCGGTGCGCGCCTCCGGTTTCACCTGGCGGCGGCGGCGGATCTGCGACCCGGGCGGTTCGGAATTCCCGAACCCGACGCGACCGCCCCGGAGCTCGCGGCCTCGGACATCGCGGTCATGCTGGTGCCTGGGCTGGCTTTCGATGGGCGGGGCAACCGACTCGGATTTGGCCGTGGCTACTTTGACGAGTGGTTGACGGCGGCGTCCACGCACCGGCCAGCGTTCGTGGTCGGGTTCGGCTACGACTTCCAGATCGTGGCGGCGTGCCCCGCCAATGAGCGGGACGCGCGCGTGGATTGCGTGGTGACGGACGCGCGGGTGATTCGCTGCCAGGCCGACGCCGGGCGGGATGAAGCTGGAAAGGTGGGCTCGTGACCCTGTCGATCGCGGTCGTGATTCCGCTGTTNNGCCCTGGCGCAAAGCGATGAAGAGAAACAACGTCTGATTGAATCGGCCAAGGCCGAGGCCGATTCGCTGAAGCGGCAGGCCGTCCTGGATGCGAAGGAGCTGGCCCAGAAGGCCCGCGCGGACGTGGAGGCGCAACAAAAAGCCAGACAGCGGGAGCTCGATCGCGCGACCGCCGAGATGGCTGAGAAGGAACGCGAGATGGATCGGCGGCGCCGCGATCTGGAGCGGCAGCTGGACGACATGGGCAAGAGCGAGAAGCAGATCGCGGCGCGGGAGGCGGCGGCGGAGGTCTCGGCGCGCGCGGCCGCGGCCCTCGCCACGGAGGCCAAGGCCCGTCTGGAAAAGACCGCCGGATTGTCCCAGACCGAGGCCCGGGAGGCCTTGACCGCCGAAATTCGCGACGAGGCCCGCCTGGCCGCCGTCGCCGAGGTCAAGCGCATCGAGGACGACGCGCGCGCGGAGGCGGAGAGCCGGTCCAAGACCATCATCGCCGCGGCCATCCAGCGATACGCGGGTGAATACGTGGCCGAGCGAACGGTGTCCACCGTGCCGCTGCCCTCCGATGACATGAAGGGGCGGATCATTGGCCGGGAGGGGCGCAATATTCGGGCGATCGAGGCCGCTACGGGCATCGACCTCATCATCGATGACACACCCGAAGCGGTGGTGATCTCGTGTTTCAACCCGGTGCGCCGAGAAATAGCGCGCCTGGCATTGACCCGGCTGATCGCGGACGGGCGCATCCACCCCACCCGCATCGAGGAATCGGTGGAGAAGGCGACCCAGGAAGTCGAGCAGCAGTGTCGCGACGCGGGTGAGCAGGCGATCCTGGATCTGGGCATCGGACGTCTGCCGCCCGAACTGGTGCGACTCATCGGCCGCTTGAAGTTCAGGTCTAGCCACGCGCAAAACCTGCTGCAACATTCGATCGAGGTCGCGATTCTGGCGGGTGCGATGGCGGCCGAGCTGGGCCTGCCGGTCAAGATCGCGCGCCGTGCCGGATTGCTGCACGACATCGGCAAGGCGATTGATCAGGAAGCCGAGGGCCCGCACGCCGTCATCGGGGCCCAGACCGCCCGGAAGTTCGGTGAATCGCCGCGCGTGGTTCACGCCATCGAGGCCCATCACGGCGATGTGGCCCCGACCGATGTGATCGCTCACCTGGTCGACGCGGCGAACGTCTTGTCCGGGCAGCGGCCAGGCGCGCGCCGCGAGATGCTGGAGTCCTATGTCCAGCGGCTGCACGATCTCGAAAAGATCGCCGCGAGCTTCCCGGGTGTCGAGCGGGCTTTCGCGATTCAGGCCGGCAAGGAGGTGCGGGTGATCGTCGAGAATTCGCGGGTCAGCGACGATCAGGCTCGGCTGCTCTCCAAGGACATCGCCCGTCGGGTCGAATCGGATCTGTCGTATCCCGGGCAGATCCGCGTCGCCGTCATTCGCGAGACGCGCGCGACTGATTACGCAAAATAGCGCGCGGCCGAGCCGGAGGGGCTGGGCTCTCGTTCAGGCCGCCGGGATGAGCATTGCCCCACACCCGGCATCCGGTCACAGCGTTTCGAGAAACGCCACCAGATCATTCTTTTCGCTCGGCGTGAGCGCGGTGCCGTATTCGTGTCCGATGTTGCGATTGCCCGGCAGCCGGGTGTCGAACACGAATCCCGTGTGGCCCAAAGGGAAGGTCACGGGACGGCGGCGGGCGGGTTCCAGCAGCGCGCGCAAGGTGGGCACCGAACCATTGTGCAGGTAGGGCGCGGTGGCCCCAATGCCCAGCAGGGGCGCCACGCGGACCCAGCTCACACCGATGCGCGTACGCCCGATCGGCCCCACGCCATGCAGCTTGGAGAGTGACGGCAGGTCCATCGAGAAGCCGGTGGTGCCCGTGCCGCCGGAGGTGCGCTGCGGGCGCGGCACGTCGAACGCNNACGCCGTCGCCGTCGGCGTCGAAAGGAAGAAGCATGCTGGACGAGTACACCACGGGCACGAACGGACGGTGGCGTTGGTGACACCCGACGCAAAATGCCACCTCGGCGGCGGCCGCGTCGGGCCATCGGTACCACCCGAGCGGGTGGCGGTCTTCCCCGACGGGGGCGGGGGCGGGGACGGCGGTGGCGGTGGCGGGGGAGGGGGCGGGCGTTCGCCCTTCGAGAACGAAGTGTGCGCGGTGGCAATGGCTGCACCGGCCAAATGGGGGCGGCACCTCGGAAAAGGGCACCCGCGCGCCGCCGGGGGTCGCGTTGTGGCAGTCCGCGCAGCGGATCGGAAATGTCGCCGGCAGCGCCTCGTCGATCGGGGTCAGGAGCGGTTGGTGCGCGGCCCCCTCCGGTTTCGCGGCGGCGTAGAGCGGGGGTGATTCCTTCAGGATTTGGCGGTTGGCGATGACGCCGACCACCCGGTTGGCGAAGATGTCCCGCCCGCGCGCCACGGAGTCAGCGCGTGCACCGCCCGCCGCGCGCGGTCGCGGCCCCGATTCCCCCGCCAGCACCCGGCGGATCGCCGCCGCTGCGTACAAGGGCGGGATCGCCAACACCTCATCGGGACGAATCTGCGCGCGCCCGTAGATCGCGTCCGCCCACAGCAGGCCGGCAAAAGAATCCTGCTGCAATCCCAGCGTACCGAGGTTGCGCAGATCGAGCAGCAGCGCGCGCCGCGTGGCCGCGGAGGCTCGCGGATCGTCGACGTCGGCGGCGGGCAGGTCAAGCGCACTCAGCGTCTGAGCGGCAGGGTGCGCCCCGAGCTCGATGAGCCGTCGCAACCAGCGGACGCTCGCGACCTCGGAGCCGGACCAATTCTGCAGATCGACGCCCCCCGCCGCCAGGATGCCGGGGACGCTGATCGGATTGACTATCCCGGTCGTGCCCTGCCTGACGCGGCCGGTGCCCGCGTAGCGCGCCGAATGGATCCCGGGGATCGTCACATCCAGCCCGAACTCGCCGGTCAGATCTTGTCGCCCGGGACCGGCCAGCAACAGCCGAGCACGTACCGTGCGGCCCGCCGGGAAGCCGCGTGCGCGCCGTGCCGCCGCAGCCACCCGATTGGCGTCGTCCAGCACCGAGGCCGTCGCCAGGAGCAGCCCATAGTCGAATGTGGTGCCGGGCAATCCCAGCACGATGCGGCCGGCGGGAGAATCGCGGCCGCCGTGACACAAGAAGCAGGTCATCCCGATCTGTCCCGAGGGACGGCCGTCCGGCGTCAACGCTTCCCGGAGGCCGAGCAGGCCGGTCGACGACGATATTCGCCCCATCCGGCCGCGCGGATCATCCGGGGTGGGCACGAGGCCGAAGAGATCGGGGTTCGCCAGGATGCCCCCTTTCGCGTGAATGTGACGGGTGATGCGCGTGTCGGCGAAGCCATCGGCATCCAGATCCACCGGCTCGTCGTCGAAATCGAGATCGATGTCCCGGGTCCAGGCAAGGCCCACCAGATTGGTCCAGTAGTCGGCATTGGTATTCACGATCGGCGAATCGGGACGCGAGGGATCGCGCCGTTCGTAGGGACCGATGTCCTCAATCGCGCGTTCGCGATCCGTGGCGCCCGCGGCGCGCGGCCAGGTCCAGGGATCGATAACCTCCCGGAGGCTCGGCTGGGAGGCGGGCGAGGCTCCAGCGCCGACGTCCGCGTGAGAGCCGGGCGGGGCACTCGGCGCGAGATCCCCGCCGGCTGGGGTTCGCGCGCGCTCCGGGCAACCCGCNNCGCCAGCGCCAGCGCCCCCAGCAGGGTCAGACCCATCGCCGCTCGTCGCACGTGGCGGCCACAATAGCAGCGCCGACAGCCGCACCGATAGCAGCGCCGAGCCGCCCGCCAGACGCCCGCCGACACCGAAAAACGGCCGGCGGCCGGGCCGAAGGCTCCGATCGCCGGTTGCGCTGCTATGCTGCGGCTGCGATGCGCATTGGCTCTCTGCAAATTGCCCCGGGCGCCCTCCTGGCACCGATGGAGGCGGTCACGGATCTGCCTTTTCGCACGGTCTGTGAGGAGCTGGGCGCGGCGCTGACTTTCACGGAGTTTCTATCGGCGGAAGCGCTGACGCGGGGAGCGCGGAAGGCCGTGGATCGCATGTGGCCCAGCCTCGACGGCCGACGCTTCGCGGTTCAGATCTTCGGGCGCGAGCCCGGTGTCCTGGCCCGCGCCGCCGACATGGCGGTCGAGATCGGTGCGTCGGTCGTCGATATCAACATGGGGTGTCCCGCGAAGAAGGTCACCGCCGGCATGTGCGGGTCCGCCCTGATGCGCGAGCCGGAGCTCGCGGCGGCGCTGGTCGATGCGGTTCGCCGCACCGTTCCCGCGGCCATTCCGGTGACCGTCAAGCATCGGACCGGTTGGGACGAAGCGTCCGTCAACGCGACGGAGTTCGCGCGGCGTCTCGTCGACGTCGGTGCCGCGATGATCACCGTGCACGGACGGACGCGCGCCCAAGGATTCTCGGGGCAGGCGCAACTGGCGCCGATCGCCGCCGTACGCGCGGGGTTGCCGGCGGAGATCCCCGTCGTCGGGAACGGCGACGTGAAAGACGTGGTCGGCTATCAGCGCATGAAATCGGCCACCGCTTGCGACGCCGTCATGATCGGCCGGGGCGCGATGGGCAATCCGTGGATCTTTCGCTCGCTGGCGGCCTTGGCGCGCGGCCAGCCGGATCCGGGGCCTCCGACCCTGAGCGAACGCCACCGGGTCTGGCGCCGACACGCCGATCTCTGCCTCATCTATGCCCACGAGAAGATGCGGGTGCACGAGCTGCGCAAGACGCTGGCCTGGTACTCGCGCGGGTTGTGGGGGGGGTCGCAGCTCCGTCAGAACAGCGGCGGCACGAACGATGTCGCCGCGCTTCTTGACCTCGGCGAAGCCTTCTTTTCGCACCTCGCGGGCTCCGAGCAAGGGGACCCGGATGCACCGGCCAGTCTCTTTACTACCCCCGCCGATCCGGTGGCCAAGTCGATCGCGCGCAACGTGCGGCGCGGAGGATCGGACCAGGTGGAGGCCGAAGAACCAGTGGCTCCGGCGTCAATGGCCGCGGCATCGTGACGCGTTTTATCGCGGCGAGCGCCGCGCGCGCACGAACTCACCGCGTCGGGCCGGGTGTGGTCGTCCTGGTGTGGGCGTTGGTCGCGGTGGCAAACGCGTCCTGCGAAGAGAGTGGGCATCGCGATATCCAGGATGAAATCAACCTTCTGACCCGCCGCAATGATGCGCTGGTCCCGCCCGCCGTGGATCGCCTGGCGCGCTTCGGCCAGCTGGCCATTCCCCAGATCGAGACCGCGATGCACACCGCAGCTCCCACCGGACGGCTGCACCTCATCGACGCGCTGGAGCGACTGGGAAGCGCGGATGTCGTGCCTATCTTGAGACACTTCGCCGTTTACGACGTGCGGCCCGAGGTTCGCGAGGCCTGTGCGGACGTGCTGGCGCGCTGGTCAACTGCCTCCGCGAGCGGGCCGGCACCCGAACGCCGCCGCGCGGAACGGGCTCGGTCTGCAGAAGCGGAAATCGCGCGCAAGCGGGCCGCCGGGGAAGGCCCCATGATATTCGACGGCGGTACCCCCGGGGTTCCCACGGTCGGTGCGCCCGAACCCGTCGGCAGCGATCTCGAGAAGAGACGCTGACGCCCGGGCAGCGAGCGGTCAGGCGACGGACCGCGCCGCGCGAATCGTGGGGACCGGACCCGACAGGTCGTTCAGAAAGTTCGTGAAGGTTTCGTTGGAGCGATCAATCACCACCGCGAAGCCGTTGTTGTCGATGCGCAGGACCCTGCCGCCGGCCACGCAGACACGCCGTTCCGGCAACACGAAGCCGAACGCCAATCGGGCGAAGCTGGGGGGCGTCACGCCGCGAAAGTAGCAACCGCCGTGTGAAACGTCCCTCAGCTCCACGGTGACCGGCATCTCGCGGCCCGCGAAATGAACCCGCACCGGCATGCCCAGGGGCACGCGCATGTGGCGCCGGCGGTCCGCAGGATCAGATTGTTGAGATGTCGATGTCATCGGGGGATTGGTCCGTCCGGGTTGTGGGTTGCGTGGTCAAATCGCCTTCGACGGACCCTGGCCAGACCTTGAGGCCGTTCGGCGGTGCGCCACAACCGATCGGGCGCAACCCTCGGCGGAACCCTCGACCACGCAGGCGGAGGCGGGTTCAGGCCTGGGTGGCGATGGCTTGCGCGAACAGCCGGGCGTGCGCGTAGATGCTCAGCTGCGGGTTCACGCCCAAGCTGGTGGGGAAGATCGATCCGTCCACGATCCACAGATTCTCGATCTCATGGTGACGGCCGCGTGAATTGACCACGGAGTGGGCGGGATCCTCGCCCATGCGACAGCCTCCCATCTGGTGCGCCGAGAACAGGGCGTGTCGGTTGGGGCCGAACGTGACGCTGTCGATCCGCGAGATCTCCGCCTCCGATCGAATCGATACCGGCTCCTCGTGCAGGGTGACCACCTCCCGTGCCCCGGCCGCCAGTTGCAGCCGCGCCATGTTCTTGATCGCGTCGGTCGCCGCCTCGCGCAGCGCGGGAGGCAATCGGTACGACAGCCGAATATGGCCATCGATATCGGCGGTCACACGGCCGCCCTCGTCGTCGTGGTGCCCGTCGACGAGCAACGCGATCGTCGCCTGGGCGTGGGCCAGCTGTGCCATGAAGCCCTGGTGCGCGCCGCCGAATCCAGGGAACGCCACCGCCGCCAACATGGGGTGGACGGGCGACGTTTCCAGGAAGTACCCGACCCGATCGCCCCGGTCCACGAAATGGCGACACGTCACCGACTGCGGGGCGCCGTAGAAGCCCTCGATGGGCTCGTCGTACAGGGCCACGAGCGGAACCGTCGGATGCAAGAAGGTTCGTCGCCCGACCACCGCGCTGCTGCCAATCTTCGAACGCAACAGCAGCGCGGGCGTGTTGATGGCGCCCCCCGCCAGGACCACGCCCCGCCGCGCGTACACCACGAAGCGGTGCTTGCCGTGGGGATCAGTCTCGGAATTTCGCACTTCACACACCACGCCCTTGGCGCGCCCGCGATCGCTCTCCACCAGCTTCGCCCGCGCGTTCGTGAACAGCGTCGCGCCGCTGGCCAGCGCGTCGGGAACGTACGTGATCAGCGCCGATTGCTTGGCGTCGATCGGACATCCCATGCCGCAGTACCCGAGGCGCGCGCAACCCTTGACGCTTCGTTGAATCAGCTCGGGCCGCCAACCCAGCTTCTGCGCGCCTTCCAGCAGCTTTCGGTTGTTGGCGTTCACGTCGTCCGGGCTGCCCTCGTGGATGGAGAGGCGCCGCTCGACGGCCTCGAAGTGCGGCGCCAGCGTGGCGGCGTCCAGGCCCACGACCCCGTGTCGCCGCGCCCACAATTCCAGGGTCGCCTCGGGAGTGCGGAAGGACGACGTCCAGTTGACGGTGGTGCCGCCTCCGACGGCGCGCCCCTGCAGAATCATGATCGAAAGATCATCCGTGGCGCGGTTGCCCTGGTCCTGATACAGGGCGGGATACGCCCAGGACTCTTGCATGTTGAAGTCCTTGCGCGTGAAGTGCCCCCCCTCCTCGACGACGATCACGCGCGCGCCGGCCTCGGCCAGCACCGCCGCGGCGATGCTTCCGCCGGCGCCACTGCCCACGACGCAGAAATCGCACTCGACCGCCATGTTGGGTTCAGCCCGCGCGTCTCGGATTCGCCCGGCGGTGGGTGCGATCTTCACGACGGACCTGGACCGATGGTGGGCGGCCCCGGATACCCCAGGCGCGGGTAAATTTCAGGCGACGCGTAGTATGTCGCGTGCGCCAGGCGCTTCATGGCTTGATAGCCGCTGCGAAACAGGGCCACCCGCGACCGCCGCCAGGCCCCGAGACGCCGGTCCTGGTCATCGGGCGACGACGCGGTGAACGTTGTGGGACGGCCAATTGCTATGAAGCCGGTCAGGCCACTTTCGAAAACGTGCAGCAATTTCTTGAACTCGGCGGTGGCCCGCGGGTGAAGGTCCGCCATGATCGCGTCGACCTTGCCCGCGCAATCGACCTCCTCCGCCGAAGGCCAGCCGCTCGCCGCCTGATCCCGCGGACAGATCCGGGCCGCGGCGGCGGCGAAGATCGCAAACTCCGTCGGCGTGAGGACGCGCAACGGTCGCTGCGGGGCGCGCATGATGCGACTCGGCCGCAACAACATCGGGACGGTCCCGCCCACCAACAGGATGGCTCCGCCGAGCAGACCCTTCTTCAAGATGCTTCGTCGCGAACTCCCCACGGAGCCCGCTGCTGCGCGCCCCGCCGCCCGAGCGCGCCCTGATTCCTCGTTCACGGTCCGAGACTACCTCGGACGGGACCCAAGATCGCGTCTCGCCGTCCGGGTGATCCGGATCGTCGGGCCCGTTCTTGGGCGGCTGGTTGATTGCCCGTCGCTCATCGGATAGATCTGCCCACCATGCGCATCCGTGAGCCGTGGCCATTGGCCCGGACGCGACAGCGCCGGCGTGAATTCGCGGCCGTTTTCGGTGCGATTCCGCCCGCGAGTCTGGGCGATGGTCTCGAGATCGGCGCCGGCGACGGGTTCCTGGCGTCGATGCTGGCCCCTTATTGCCGAACGTTCGTCACGACCGATTCGTACCGGGCACGCCTGGTCACGCCGTCGGGCCAGTCGGCGCCCCGGCGGTTGATCTGCGACGCCGTGGCCCTGCCTTTCGCGAACGCAACCTTCGATTTCATNNAGGTGCCTCCGTCCCGGCGGGCTGATGCTGCACATCACGCCCTCGCGGACCTGGAAGTTGTTGCAACTGATTTTCTACTATCCCCATCTGCTGCTGGGCGCGCTGGACCTGGTGTTGGAACGAGCCACCCGCCGCCGCCTGCGCGGGGAACCGTTGGAGCAGCCCCCGATGCCACCCCCGGCGATCGGCGAGCGCTGGAGCGATGCGCGAAACTGGCGGCTGTCGCTGCGCACGATCTTGCGGGGAGCCATCCCACGCGTACACGGCGAATTTGCGGGCCACTTGCGTGAATGGCGCGGCTTCGGCGCGCGCGC
>PMNO01000542.1 GCA_003161835.1 Myxococcales bacterium
TGCGCCTGCCGACCATCGCCGACAAATCATTCCTGATCACAATCGGTGACCGCTCGGTCGGGGGCCTCATCGCGCGCGACCAGATGGTCGGCCCCTGGCAGGTGCCGGTGGCCGACGCGGGGGTGACGTGCGCGGGCTTCGACAGCAGCACCGGGGAGGCGATGGCCATCGGCGAGCGACCCCCGGTCGCCCTGTTGGATGCCACCGCATCGGCCCGCCTGGCGGTTGCCGAAGCGATCACCAACATCGTGTCGGCGCCGATCGTCAAGCTGTCCGACATCAAGCTGTCGGCGAACTGGATGGCGGCCGCCGGACATCCGGGGGAAGACGCGCGCCTGTACGACGCCGTCCGCACCGTGGGGGCCGAGCTGTGTCCCGCCCTGGGGATCGCGATTCCGGTGGGCAAGGATTCGATGTCGATGCGCACGGTCTGGCAGAAGGATGGCGAGACACGCGCCGTGACGTCGCCCCTGTCCCTGGTCATCACGGCGTTCGCGCCCGTCACCGACGTGCGCGGCGCGCTCACCCCCTGCTTGCGCCACGACGTGGGCCCGACCGAGCTGCTGCTCGTCGATCTGGGGCGGGGACAGAACCGCCTCGGNNGGGGTGCTGCTGGCGTACCACGATCGCTCCGACGGTGGGCTCTTCGCGACCGTGCTGGAGATGGCTTTCGCGGGGGCCGCCGGCGTCGACGTGGATCTGGCTGCGCTGCGGGGGCCGGGCCCGGACGGCGCGACGAAGGCGACGCGCGATCGCGACACGCTCGCGGCGTTGTTCGCCGAGGAACTGGGCGCGGTGATCCAGGTGCGCGCCTCCGATGTCACGCGCGTGATCGATCATTTCGCCCACAATGGACTCGGTGGTTGCGTGCATCGCCTGGGATCCCCCGCCGCCAATCAGCGGGTGGTCTTTCGAGACAGCGCCACCATCTTGATCGACGAGTCCCGCACGACCTTGCGCGCCGCCTGGTCCGAGACCACGCATGCGATGCAGCGCCTGCGCGACGATCCCACTTGCGCGGACGAAGAGCAGGCTGCCCGCACCGATGCCGCCGATCCGGGGCTGTCGGTTCACCTCACCTTCGACCCCGATGACGACATCACCGAGTCGNNGTGAACGGTCACATCGAGATGGCGGCGGCATTCGACCGAGCGGGCTTCGAGGCCGTCGACGTGCACATGAGCGATATCCTGTCGGCCCGGGTGGACCTCCGTGACTTCCGGGGCCTCGCGGCCTGCGGCGGGTTTTCTTACGGCGACGTGCTGGGCGCGGGCGAGGGCTGGGCGAAATCGATCTTGTTCAATGCCGTCGCCCGCGAGACGTTCGCGCGCTTCTTCGCGCGCGCCGACACCTTCACCCTCGGTGTCTGCAATGGCTGCCAGATGATGTCGGCCCTCAAGGAGCTCGTCCCAGGAGCGGGCACCTGGCCGCGTTTCGTGCGCAATCGCAGCGAGCAGTTCGAGGCCCGCCTGGCGCGGGTGCGCATCGAATCGGGGCCCTCGATCTTCTTCGCGGGGATGGCCGGAACCTTGGCGCCGATCGTCGTGTCACATGGTGAGGGCCGCGCCGAATTCGAATCCGACGTGGCGCGCGCGGCGCTGGAGCGCGCCGGTCTGTGCGCGGCGCGCTTCGTGGACAACCACGGCCGCGTGGCGGCGCGCTATCCAGCCAACCCCAACGGCTCCCCGGACGGGATCACCGCGCTGACCACGCCCGACGGTCGCGTGACCGCCCTGATGCCGCATCCCGAGCGGGTCTTTCGCGCCGTGCAGCTCTCGTGGAATCCCTTCACCGGTCCCGACAGCCCCTGGATGCGCATGTTCCGCAACGCCCGCGTCTGGGTCGGCTGACCCGCGCAGCGTCGGATCGGATCGTCACGCGCCCCGCAGGTTGCGTTCGGCGTGGGCCAGAATCTCGACCAGGCCCTCGAGCGCGGCGTCGGTCCCCGGACCGCCGTGCGTGCGTTGCACGATTTCCTTGGCCAGAAGCGTCAACAGGTAGCGAAGTCGCGCGCGCCCGTCGCCGTGCAAGGCGGCGTAGTCTTCGTGCGAGGCGTTCACCTGCCAGCGCTGTCCGTCGAAGCGACTGCGCCAGGACGCGCCCGCTTCGTCGACCAGCTCGGGCTCGGGAATGCCGAAGTGCCCCGTCCCCTCCTCGATTCTCGACGCGATGACCAATACGGTCGCGGTGGCCTCGCAGGTGGCCTTGGTGGGAGCAGCACCCCCGGAACCATCCGGTCTGCTGTCCTGGGTTGCGATGACCCGAATCGTTTCGCGGGTTCCGGGACGCGCGGTTCCGGAAACGACGACGGCCGGTCTGCGACCCGCGCCGGAGAAGGAGATCGCGGGCCCATCCGCCTGCCACTCGAAATCCACGTCGTGACGCAGTCTTTTCCCCGCGGCATCCGTCGCGATGGCGTGTACCCGTCGGTCACGTCCCGGCACGATCTCGATCTCGTTCGGAACAATGGCAACCGCAGCCAGAGGCCCGGGTGGAAACAGGTCCATCGTGGTGCCCCCCGCCGGCGAGGGGTCGCCCTCATCGTCGCTGACTCGTGCGTCATCACCGGCGCCTGACGGATCCGCGACCACGTCGCCGCCAGCGGCCGTACCCGCCGGCAAAATCCCCGAGGCGTCGACAGGCCCCTGGCCTCGCTCCATTGATTGCGCGCGGTCGTCGACAGCGGGAAGTTCGTATTGAGGCAGCCGCGCCCGCAACCCGCGAAACGCGCGGCGCAAATCGGTCATCACCTGCCGATTCGCGGCGACGCCCCGATCTCGATCCATCCGGTCCAGCTCCGCCGCCACCAACGCTCCCAGCGCTCTCGTGGCGGCGACAAACGCGTCGGCGGCGGCATCCGGCGTGACTCCCCGCCTGGTTCCAGGAGGAACCGTGAAGCCCGAGAAGTCGATGAGACCCGATAGGCCCCGACCCACCCAAGGCGATTCCTCCAATCCGAGCGATCGGAGCTCCGCGAGATCGTCGGCCACCAAGGTGCCCGCACAGCTCACCTCGACGACCGGGCGATCGACCCCACGCGACAAATAGAGTTCCACCCGCATCGGGGGGTGCCCGGTCACCGGGAATGTCTCGGGGAGCGCCAGGGCCTCGCCCGTGTAGCGCCGGGGCACCACGCTGAAATGCTTGGGCGCCGTACCCCGGGCAAGCCCGTCGTGGATCACGACGTTGGC
>PMNO01000556.1:0-659 GCA_003161835.1 Myxococcales bacterium
CTGTTTCGCATCTGCGAAGGGACGGGCCAGCGCGGTCCCGCCGGCCATCTCCGTGAACGCGCTCGTGCGGAGCCGCGCCTGCCAGGTCACGCCCGCGGCGACGGTCAATTCGTTGCCCAGGGAGACGTCGTAGAACATCGCGTGCGGGCGCATCANNTCGTGTGTCAACGTCCCGACGCCGCCCGGAACACCCGCCACGATGGTTGCCCCTACGGCGAGCCCAGATCCCTCGAGCAACCGGGCCTTCAACCCCAGGCGCACGTTCCCGACGCCGGCCGCCGAGGGCGTCAACGCGCCGGCCAGAGTTTCGCCCGACTGGAATACCGTCAGCGGAATTGACAGACCGACCTCCAACCGGCGGCCGAGGCCGAAGCTCGCGAGCAGCGTGCTTCCCACGGCGTGTTCCACGATGTTGTGCGAGGAACCGGATGCCGTTGTCGAATCGACAAGCACCAGCGGGCGCANNAGCTGAACGCGACCGCCCGTGGTCTGCGCTGCGGCGGGCGCCTGCAGCCAGCAGGCGACCA
This sequence comes from Myxococcales bacterium, assembly GCA_003161835.1. Classification (GTDB taxonomy): domain Bacteria; phylum Myxococcota_A; class Polyangia; order Fen-1088; family Fen-1088; genus FEN-1088. Next base: position 528 of record PMNO01000556.1, read on the forward strand.
ACAGTGAAAGGGGAAGGCGTCTCGGCCAGCGCACAGAGTGACTCCCGGCGAAGGTAACAGTTTTGGGCCGACGCGAAAACTTAACGCCGCAACTTTGAGCGTCGCCAGGTGGCTGCCTCGGGGTGGGCGGGT
>PMNO01000556.1:739-2547 GCA_003161835.1 Myxococcales bacterium
TCCCGGGGCGGACGTCGGTTGGGTCTTGGTTGCTTGAACGATGGACCCGCATCCGGGAGCCGACGTGGGTTGGTAGGGTGGCCGCGGTGAGTCAACTGAGGACAGATCGAAGCACTCGACGTGCCCGGGGGGGTTCCAAAGTTCGCCCGGCCGAATTTTGTGACGAGAACCGTAGCAGGATCGACACGCATCTCACGATAGGTCACAGTGGACTCGGGGCCCCTGTCGGGCTTAGCTTCTCTCCCCGTTCCACAGCATAGCCACCCCAAGCAGGAGAAATCGCCATCGCACGACCAAGCTATCAACCGCCCAGCGCCACGGACAACTACCGCGTCGGCCGCCGCATCCGCGTTCCCGAAGTGCGCGTCATTGGCGCCAATGGCGATCAGATCGGCGTGATTCCGACCCACGAGGCCCTGAAGTTGGCCGAAGACCAGGGCTTGGAACTGGTGGAAGTGAATCCGCGCGCCGTACCCCCGGTGTGCAAGGTGATGGACTTTGGCAAGTTCAAGTACGAGACGTCGAAGAAGGAAAAGGCTTCGCGCAAGCACCAGTCGACGATCGTTTTGAAGGAGATCAAGCTACGTCCAAAGACGGACGATCACGATCTGGACTTCAAGGTCAAGCACATCAGGCGGTTTCTCTCCGAGGGAAACAAGTGCAAGTTGGTGACCGTCTTTCGTGGGCGTGAAATCGTTCACCCGGAAACGGGCCAGGCCATGTTGGATCAGGTGATCAAGATGGTCGCCGACATTGCCACCGTCGAACAGCGGGCGATGATGGAAGGCCGGAGGATGGTGATGGTGATCGGTCCTCGGGCGGGCGTGATTCGACCGCCGGTCGCCGGACAGGCAACCCCCGCCGCCATCCCCGGAGCCGCTTCCGCTTCCACGGCCGGAGCCGCACCACCGTCGCCGCCCGCGGCCCGCGAGGCCACCAAAGTCGCGGCATCACCGACCGGGCCCGCGTCAATGCCCGTCGCGCCCGCAAGCGCCAAGGGATAGCGCACGCTCGCGCCCGAGTCTCGAGGATGGGACTCGCGGTCGAGAAATTAGCCGCTCGAGGTGGGTGGGCGCTTGCTGTGGGTCGGATCCCACCACTTCGAAAGATTGGCCTCTGACCGGCGCGGCCGCTGCTGGTAGTGCGAGACGTCGTTGAAGAGCATCAGGCGCGCGCGCACAGGATCCTTGAAGTCGAGCACGTTGAGGCACGCGGGTGACTGATCGAGCCGGTCTCGGTAGCCGCGCGCGTCGAAGCCGAGCACACTCGACAGGAGCAGGCGCAGCGTGGCCTTGTGGGAAACGACCAGAACGTTCTCTCCCTGGTGAGCGACGACGATCTCACGCAGGACCGGCAGGGCTCGCGCGAGAACGGCCAGGCCCGATTCACCATTTTCGGGCGCAAACGTGAACGGATCCGCCTCCCAGGACGTGTATTCGTCGGGAAACTTTGTCTCCACTTCCTGGCGCGTCATCCCCTCCCAGCGACCGTGACTGATCTCGCGCAGCCCGTCTCGGTGGCAAAGCGACAACCCATGCGGCCGAGCGAGGATGGTCGCGGTTTCGATGGCGCGAGATAGCGGGCTGCAGTACACGGTCGACAGTCGCTCGCCCGCCAGCCGCCCCGCCAGGCACTCGACCTGGTCGCGGCCCTCATCGGACAACTCGACGCCAACCGCACCCGAAAAGCGATTTTCGACCGAGAGCACCGTGGCACCGTGGCGCACGAGATAGAGGCGGGTCGGAATCATCACGGGAACCTGCCATCTTCGCGCATGTGCGGGCCTACTCCAACGGGTGGACTTACAC
>PMNO01000695.1 GCA_003161835.1 Myxococcales bacterium
CAGACGCGATAGTGGACCGGCATCGTATCGGCCAAGGTGCCATCCAGGTCAAAAATGGAGGCGACGGTGGCCGTCGGGGCGGACGCGGTGTGGGGAGGTGCGGCTGACACCTCGGCAATCTGGCAGGGCTCCCCGATGGGAGTCAAGCTTGGGCTCCCGCCCGGTTGACGCTAGATTAGGCCAAGCCATGATGTCCTGCCCGACCTGCCAGACCCAATACCCCGATGGGGTTGACGTCTGTGCGCGCGACGGCGGCTCATTGATGATCCTCACGACCGCGGCGGCGAGGGTCGCCGACGCGCCGCCAGAATCGAATGTGGGGCAGGCCCGGGCTCAGGAGGCCGCAGCTGCGTTGGCGATTGCCCCCCCGAGCGACCCCCCCGAGACCTTCGATTCCCTGGTCGGCGCCACGCTGGCCGGCCGCTATCTCATCATCCGTCGGATCGGCGAAGGGGGGATGGGCGCGGTCTACGAGGCCAGGCACACGATCATCGGCAAGCGCGTCGCGGTGAAGGTGCTGCTGGAGAAGTTCCTGACCAAGAGCGACTTCGTGGCGCGGTTGCTTCAGGAGGCGCGCCTGGCGAGCGCCATCGGTCACGAGCACATCGTCGACGTCACCGATTTTGGAACCACCGATGACGGGCGCGCGTTCGTTGCGATGGAGTTTCTGGACGGCGAATCACTGGCGCAGCTCGTGATGCGCGAGGCGCCGCTGCCGGTTGAACGCAGTCTGCGCATCACCCGCCAGGTGGCGAGCGCGCTCGGCGCCGCGCACGCCAAAGGCATCGTTCACCGCGACGTAAAGCCCGAGAACGTCTACCTCATTCGGCGCGGCGACGCGGACTTCGTCAAGGTCGTCGATTTCGGCATTTCAAAGGCGGTCAAGCAGGGGCAAGGTGACGATGCCCCGGACACCCATCTGACCCACACCGGGCTGTTGCTCGGAACGCCTCTTTACATGTCGCCCGAACAGGCGCGGGGCGACGAGGATCTCGATCACCGGGTGGATGTATGGGCGATGGGCGTGATGCTCTACGAATGTCTGACCGGGGAGGTTCCCTTCCGCGCCAACAACTACCTGGGCATCATCTCGCAGGTTCTGACTCATACGGCGTTGCCCCCGTCCAAACTGCGTCCCGAGCTGGGCATTCCCGAGGCGGTGGAGGCCGTGGTCATGCGCGCGATGGAGAAGGATCGAAACCGCCGCTATGCCTTGATGGCCGACGTCGAGCGCGATCTCGAACGTTTGCTCGCCGGCGATCAGAACGTGGGCGCAGGCGCGGCGATGTCCCCCGCGCCGGCCGCGCCCGCTCGTGGGTCAACCGGGGGTCGGTTCTGGGTCTGGGGCGCTGCGGTCGCGGCGCTGGTCGGCGGCGTGGCGATGGTCCTGGCGCGCCCAGATCCGCCGATCGTGCAGCATGAGAGCCGCTCAACCGTGCCCGCGCCTTCCGGCGGCGGGGGAGCAGCCTCCCGGCCTATCGCATCGGCCCCCGCCCGTGTGGCCGCGCCGGGAATGCTGATCGTCCCGAGCGTCCATCGCGCGCCCCCAAAGCGGCTGCCCGCACTGGCCGCGTCAGCATCGGGGGAATCGGCCGTCCGGGGAACAGTCCCGGGCCGTCGGACGGATCGTCCGGTCCGACGGTCAACCCTTGTACGCGACAGGGGCGGCCACGCCGATGCCGACAGTGTCGGCGGCGAACCGTCGCCGGTACCGAACAGGCCCGCCTCCCGGCCCGAAGATCCTATCATTCGCGGCGTGCTGCCGAGCCGTTCGGGCGAGGGCTATCCTGACAATTGATCGTGGACGGCGTGGTTTGAGACATCTCCCGATTGCGCCACTGGTCGTCCTGTTGTTGGGGACCAGCGTCGTGGCAACGCCCGCGCGCGCCGACGAGGCCACCGACAAGGCGCGCGCGCACTACGAGACCGGCCTGGAGCTGTTCTACGCACGGGAACACGCGCAAGCCCTGATCGAATTCCAGCGCGCCCACGAGGTGAAACCCCGGCCCGCGACCCTGTTCATGATGGGCCAATGCGAATACTTGCTCGGATCGCTGCGCCAGGCGCGCGACCACTACGAAGCCTACCTGCGTGAAAGCCCGACCGGAGAGTTCGTCGAGGTCGCCAAGGATCGGGTCGAAAGCATCAACCGCCGTCCGGCGACCTTGGTGATCAATGCAGTGCCCGACCAGGTGGATGTTCGCATCACGCCAGCCGATCCCGACGGGCGGCTCGAGATGGTCGCGCCGGCGGGTGTTCGCCCGTCGTCGCCGCTGCCTGGCGCCGCCCTGTCGGAGCGGGCGGCCGTCATCACGGGACAGGCGCCCAACAATTTTAGTGTCTCCCGCGGACGCTGGCTCATCGCGGTGTCCAAGGCGACCTACCAATCGCAAGCGATCACCGTGGAGGTCGAGGTCGCAGAGAACAAACCTCTGTTCTTCAAGCTGGAGCCGATTCCCGCCCGACTGGAGGTCGAAACGTTCCCGTCGAGCGCCACACTTTACGTGAACGGGAGCCTTTCCAAGAATCCGTACCGGCAGAACGTCGCACCGGGACACATCGAGCTCGTGGCCCAGGCGCCCGACTACGCCGACCGCACCCAGGACTTCATTCTGGGGCCGGGAGACCGGCGTTTGCTGGTGGGACAGAACGCCTTTCGGTTGCACTACCAGCGATCGGGCCGGCCCGAGCTGGTGGTCGCCTCCATCGCCATGGGCGCGCTGATCGGCGCGGGCGCCTTGGCCGGGACGATCGCCGCGGCCAACGAAGTTGACCCGACCAACGTTGCCGCCGCGAGCCTGATGCTGGGGGGCGCTCTGGCGGGTGGCATCGGTGGGGCGCTGCTTGGCAATCGATTCGTGCCGGCGTACATCCCCGACAATCGGGCCCTGTTCGTCATCGGCGGAATGTGGATTGGGGTGGCGGAAGGCGCGCTGACAGGGATGTTCGTGAACCAGCTCTTCGAGCCCAAGGTCGCTCCGTCCGCATCCGACGGGTCGCAACCGGCGCTCGGCGCTTACGCGCGGAGGCCGCGCCTCAGCTTCCAGCTCAAGGCAGCGTTCTTCGGCAGTCTGCCCGGCATCGTGGTGGGCACCACGGCGGCCGCGCTGCTGAGCAATCGTGCGCCCAACTACGGACGCGTCGCATTGATTCAGAGTGCGGCGGTAGCTGGCGCCCTGGTCGGCGGCCTGGCGGCGGTCGCCCTCCGCTGGCGCGTGTTCAACTGGGAAAATGTCACCAAGACCATCGACCCTGGTACCGGCGCGCCCATCGACAGCACGGCCCGCATCGAGGCGTCCGACGCNNCTTGGCATCGCGGCCTGCGTCGCCGACGACAAGGGTTGCTTGACCGCCAAGCCCGATTCGATGGTGCGGGCGCGGACCGCGGGCGCGGCGTTGCTGGGGGGCGCGGCCGGTCTGGTGGCGGGTATCTTGTTGACGCGCAACGTGGACGCCGTTCGCGTGCCCCCGGTCGAGGCACCGCCGCCGTCGATTGCCATCCTCCCGATACCCACCCCGGGCGGTGTCACGCCGATGGTCAGCGCGCAGGGGTTCTTCTAGTCCTACCTACGTTGAAGCGATCGCGCTTGCACGGCTGGCCAATCGGTCGCCCCGGCTGGCGGGTTCAGACCGCGAAACCCAGCTGCTCCAATTCGGCGGCCAGCCGGGCGACCTCACGTCTCACCGCTTCGGGAGCCGGGCCGCCGACGACGGTACGCGCGGCAACCGCGCGCGCGGGGTCCAGCGCCTTCAGCACCGCGGGAGTCAATCGCGCGTCCACCAGCTTCAGATCGTCGGCGGTGAGATCGCGCAACGAAACGTTCTTCTCCTCGGCGCGTCGCACCAGCCGTCCGACGATTTCATGCCCCTCGCGAAAGGGCATGCCCGCTCGCACGAGCTCCTCGGCGAGATCCGTCGCGCCGAGCGCAGGATCCTGGGCGGCCGCATGCATGCGCTCCGTGTTGAATTCCAGCGACGCGATCAATCCCGGCAACACCGCCAGGCTGACCCGCGCGGTTTCGACCGCGTCGTAAAACGGTTCCTGGGTTTCTTGCAGGTCCTTGTTGTACGCGAGGGTGAGGCCTTTGCTGATCGTCAACAGCGTGACCACATCCCCGATCACACGCGCCGGCTTGGCGCGCAAGAGTTCCGCGATGTCCGGATTGCGCTTCTGCGGCATCAGCGAACTGCCCGAGCAATAGCCCTCGCCGAGCTGCACGAATCCGAATTCCGTCGTCGACCACAGCACCAGTTCCTCGCCCAATCGGGACAGGTGCACACCGAGGAGCGCGCACGCAAAAGCAATCTCCGCCGCGAAATCGCGATCCGACACCGCGTCCAGACTGTTGTGGGTGGGGCCATCGAAACCCAGGGCCTGCGCCGTCGCCGCGCGATCGATGCTCAGGCTGGTGGCCGCGAGCGCGCCCGAGCCGAGCGGCGACTGTCCCGCGCGTCGAGCCGCGTCCAGGAGCCGCCCGCGATCCCGGGCCAGCATCTCCGCGTACGCCATCAAGTGATGCCCCAGGGTCACCGCTTGCGCACGTTGAAGGTGGGTGTATCCCGGCAGCAGTGTCTCCGCGTGCTTGCGCGCCTGCCGGCACAGGGCCACGCGCGCCTGATCGATCTGGCTGGCCAGCTCGGCGGCCGCGGCGCGCGCGTACAACCGCAGATCCGTCGCGACCTGATCGTTGCGGCTACGCGCGGTGTGCAGCCGCCGACCGGGCTCCCCGATGAGGGCCGTCAGGCGGCTTTCCACGTTCATGTGAATGTCTTCCAGGGCCGCGTCCAGGGCCCGTTCACCGCGCGCGAACTCGCCCGCGACTTGATCCAGGCCCGCCACGATCGCGTCCGCGTCCGCCGCCGCGATCAGACCCACGGCGGCGAGCATCCGGGCGTGGGCCTGGCTGCCGCGAACGTCATCCGCCAACAGGCGCCGATCGAAGGCAATGCTGGCATTGAGCGCGGAGGCCGCCGTGTCCATCTCCCCGGCGAAGCGCGCCCCACGGCCCCCCCCGATCGGCTTTTTCGACGACATTCGGCCTTATACCAAAGTGGCGCGATCTCGTTGAGCACGCTATCTTCGTGTCAGGGCATCCGCGAGCGACTGGCCCAACAAAGGAGGAAAAGGCATGGCGAAACGCAATCCACAGACAGGTTGGACTTCTCTTCGCACGTCAACCCGCTTCGGAACCAAGGAGTCCGGGCGAGCCTGATGGGGGGACCCGAAAGGGTCCTTGGCCCCCGTGTGGGATCCGCCGGGTTCGTCTCGGTGGTCGCCACACAGCAGTCCCCTTTAAGGACCAGCTGTTCGTAGTTCGTCCGAGCCCACTTCAAGGACGTAACCCGTCGCGGNNCGGCTACGAGGCGCGCTTGACCCGCAGGCCGCGTAGCTCGTTGAAGAACTTGTCCGTGATGTCGATGCTGTTTTCCAGCGACTCGACCACCAAGTTCAGCAAGGTGTCGTTATCGAAACGCAGCGCCTCGTAGTAGCGCTGGCGTTCGATTGAGTGCACCACCGCGGGCAAATATCCATGCCGCAGAAGAACGAAATTCATCAGCAGGCGCGCGACCTTGCCCGAGTTCTTGGTCCACGGATAGACTTTCAGCAGCCGATAGTGCGCCTTGGTCGCTCGCGTGATGGGGTGAAGGTCCAGGAATTCCGCGGACTCTAGCCACTCGCCCAGCTTGCGCATTTTTTGCGAGATCTTATCGGGCGGGGCGATCTCGTGATAGTAGAGGCGGTGTAGCGGATTCTCGCGCCGGTATGGGTAGCCCTTCGCTGCCGCGTCGGGCGTGAGCATGGCGTACAGCGTGCGGACCAATTCATGGTCGACCGGAACCGCCTTCTTGCCCGCGAGCGGAGCCTGTTCGCGTACCCAGTCGAGGGTTTGCTTGTGCAAGCGAACCTCTTCGTACATCGGGATCAGCGTGACATCGCTGATGATGCGCTGATCGATGGCCGCCTTCAGCTCGGAGTAGGAAAGGACCACGCCTTCCAGGGCATTGTCGTGGAACAACCACGAGACATCCAATCGATCCTGGTAGTCCTTCATCAGGCCGGCAGGAAAGGTCGCCAGCTTTGCCCGGAGCGCTTCCATCCGGGAGTCGATTTCAAAAAACTTGGCGTCCATACCCATCACTCCTGACTCGACTGGTTCGGTTTCTGGTCAACAGTTAACCGCGGGAGCCCGCTCCGGTATTTCCGTGGTCAGTGTATTGTCTTTTATCCTAATCGTCAAGCGGGGTTACGCCGGGTGATTGTTTCGTGACATCTGCCACACACGCCCTTCTTCGTGGCCGCGTCACCTGATCGATGCGGCCCAAGCTGACCCTGGCATTGCCATCGGGTGACTGGCTCCGGGGAGCGAATCCTTGCGGGTTAGCGATCGGCTGCCGACCCTCCGCCGGCGCAGCGTACCGACCCGGCGCGGCCCCCACGACGGCCCCGAGCAGCCCGCAGAAGGAGCGACAATATCATGCAATCATTGGGGAAAAATTTGACTTGCCCGCGGCTCGACCAAGAATGGGGACTACTGGCTCGGGGCCTCCACCATGACCGTCAGTGACGAAGTCGTAGCCGGACACGAGCCGGTCCTTGTCGATGAAATGTTGGGACTCCTCTTTCCCGGCGGGGTAGGTGTGGGTGGGACCTTTTGCGACGCAACCGTCGGCCTGGGAGGTCACGCGAAAGCCATTCTGGACCATGCGGGACCGTCCGGCCGGCTGATCGGGATCGATCGCGACCAGGACGCCTTGGCATTCGCCCGGGGCGTCCTCGAGCCCTATGCGCCCCGCGTGACCTTGGTTCACGCCCCGTTTTCACGCGTCCGTTCGGTGTTGGAGGCGCTCGGGGCCATTCCCTTGGACGGCTTTCTGGTCGACTTGGGCGTATCGTCGCCGCAGCTCGATCGCGCCGAACGCGGTTTCTCGTTCCAGCGCAGCGGGCCGCTCGATATGCGGATGGACCAGTCAGCAGGCGAAACCGCCGCGGATTTGCTGGATCGAATCAGCCAATCCGAGCTGGAACGGATCCTGCGTGACTACGGCGAGGAGCGGTTCGCGGGTCGCATCGCGCGACACATCGTCGAGGAGCGTGTCCGCGGCACGCTCGATTCGACCGGGGCGCTGGCGGCGATAGTGGCGCGAGCGGTTCCCGGGCGCGAACGACACAAGAATCCCGCGACCCGGACCTTTCAGGCGTTGCGCATCGCCGTCAACCGAGAGCTGGACGAACTGGATACTTTCCTCGACCAAGCCGCCGAGTGCCTTCGTCCGGGCGGACGGCTGTGCGTGATCGCTTTTCATTCGCTCGAGGATCGCATCGTCAAGCGCCGCTTTCGCGCGCTGGCCGATCCGGCGACGCGAGGCCCGCGGTTGCGCATTCTCACCAAGCGCATCGTGGTGGCCTCGGACCAGGAACAGGCACGCAATCCGCGATCCCGGTCGGCCAAGCTGCGAGCCGCGGAGAAATTGGAATGATCTCGCTGCACGACGCCGGGGCAAGCGGGGGTGGAACCACGCCCGCAACGGCGACCGCGTCCGCGCTGGCGGCTTCGATGTTCCGGGTGCCGGTGGCGCGCCGCGGGGCGGGGGTGGGCGCATTCGTGCTGGCGATCGTGACGGCGGGAGCGCTGGCCCATGTCGGGGTTCGTCTCAAGGGACTGGAGGTCGCTTACGATTTGGGGCGCGAAAGACGGATCGCCACCGAGATGGAAGAGCAACGGCGGCGTTTGCAAATTGAGATAGGGATGCTCAAGGACCCGCGCCGCGTGATTGCTATCGCGCGCGAGAAACTGAACATGGGACCGCCCGCGCCGGACGCGATTTGGCGTTTGGGATCGGGACGGGGGGACCGGGCCGCGGCGCTCTTGTCGCCAACGCCGCCGGCGCCCGCGCGGGAGGGCGGCAAGGGCGGCCGATGATCTCCGTGGTCGGGCGATGGACACGGGTGCGCATCTTGGCCTGCGGCGTGGCGTTTGCGGCGTTGTTCGGCGCGGTGGCCCGTCGCGCCTACCAATTGCAGGTCGGCGGTGAATCCGAGCGGCTGCGCGCAATGGCCGAGGAACAGTACCTGCGGGAGATTGAGCTTCCGCCGCGGCGTGGCCGGATCTTGGATCACAACGGGGCCGAGCTGGCATCGACGGCCGACGTGGATTCGATCTACTGCAATCCCCGGCGACTCGGCGATCCGCGCGAGGCCGCGCAAAAGCTGGCGCGCGTGCTGGGGCTCGATCGAAAAGAGCTGGCGCAGAAGCTCGGGCAGCGGCGCTTTTTCGCGTGGGTCAAGCGGAAGGTGACCCCCGAAGAGGTGGAGGCCGTGAAGGCCCTGGGATTGGCGGGCATGGGCTTTGCGCGCGAGCCGCGCCGGTTCTATCCAAACCGGATGCTGGCCGCGACGGTCATGGGACATTCGGGAGCGGACGGGCAGGGGCTCGACGGGGTGGAACTCGCACTCGACAAATATCTGCGCGGGCAAACATCCTCGGTGCAGGGGGTCAGGGACGCGCTCGGTCGCGAGCTGTTCATCGACGGCATGGGCGAGACGAGCAGCGGCGCCGGCAGCGACGTGATCTTGACGATCGATCGCTATCTGACTTTCATCACCGAACGGGCCCTCGCGGATGCCCAGGATCGAACCCACGCCAAGGGCGTCATGGCGGCGGTGATGGATCCGCGCACCGGGGATCTGCTCGCGATGGCCTCGGTCCCGTCGTACAACCCGAACGATCCCAGCGGCGCGGCGGAGCGCGGGGCCCGAAATCGGATCATCACGGATGCCTTCGAACCGGGATCGACGATGAAGACGTTCACGATCGCATCCGCGCTCGATGCCGGCGCGGTGCGCGCGGATGACCGATTCGATTGTCAGATGGGAAAGATGATGGTCGGCAAATACGCGGTTCACGACACCCATCCCCATGGCCCCCTGACGGTGGCGGAGGTGTTCAAGTTTTCCAGCAACATCGGAGCTACCAAGATTGCCCGCCGGCTGGGTCGCGAGCGATTGGCCGCGTCACTGGCGCGTTTCGGTTTTGGGCACAAGACCGGAATCGGTCTGCCCGGTGAACAATCCGGGGTGGTGCGACCGATCGAAAAATGGGGCGACATTGGATTCGCCAATGTGTCGTTTGGCCAAGGCATGACGGCCACGCCTCTGCAGATTGTTTCGGGGATGGCGGCCATCGCCGCCGGGGGCGTGTACCACCCGCCCCGCATCGTGGCCCAGGTGGTCCATTCGGACGGCTCGTTCGAGGCGCTGCCGGAACGACCTGCGATCCGCGTGATCTCCGAAAAAGC
>PMNO01000162.1 GCA_003161835.1 Myxococcales bacterium
CCCTGGAAAGCCACGCACGATCAGCCAGAACGCCAGACATTCCAGAAACCACGAACCAACCGAAAGCAACGTCGTCACCAGCAGCGGCGCTGGTCGCAACAGGGCTGCCGCGGCCGCCTGCGATTCGCGCAACTTTGGGACGAAGCGCGCCAGTGGCCGCACGCGCGCGCACAACGCCAGCAGGCGAGCCGACACGGCCTCGCTGCCGATCACGACCAGGGCGCCGCCCACCGCCAAGGCGCCCGCGGTCAGGAAGCGCCGATCGACTTCGAAGGTGAAAACCCCGACCAGTGCCAGCAACAGCAGGGCGATCAAGTCCGTGATGCGCTCGGCGATCACGATCGGCGCCGTGCGGGCGGCGGGAATGCCGTGCGACTGGCGCAGCAACAGCGCCTTCACCGCCTCGCCCAGCTTACCGGGGGTGACCGTCAGCGCGAACCCCGCCAAGAACACGAGGACGCTGTCGCGCGCCGCGATGCGGATGTTCAACCGCCGCAGGTAGTATTCCCAGCGCGCCCAGCGCAGGCCATAGTTTCCGGCCGCCAGCGCCGCGCCACCCAGGGCCGCCGACCATTGAAACCGGGCCAGGGCCTGCCCAACCTCGCGCGCATTCGCCCAGATCGAAAAGCCGACGTATACCGCCACCCCGGCGGCCACGCCCAGCAACACCCGGCCCAGGAGCCCCTTCATCGCGCCTTCTACTCGCCAAAGCCCGCGCGACCCGTGCGGCGAGATCGTGATCCGCGCGCGCCGCCAGGGTCACCGCCGACGCGCTACTCGGACGATCGCCCTTCGCGGACTTTTTCTACCCGCTTGCGTTCATTGTGATCCAAGACCCGCTTGCGCAAGCGAATCGACTTGGGCGTCACCTCGACNNGTCGTCCGGATGTTGGTCAGCTTCTTGGCCTTGGAGGGGTTCACCACCAGATCGTTGTCACGCGAGTGCAAGCCGATGATCTGCCCTCCATAGATCTTCACCCCCGGGCCCAGGAATAGCTGCCCGCGCTCCTGCAAATAGAACAAGCCGTAGGTGTTCGATTCACCGGGATCCTGCGCGACCAGCACGCCGTTCGGGCGCGACCGGATGGGTCCCGCGTGCGGTCCATAGTTCTTGAAGTTGTGATTCAGCAACCCGGTGCCGCGGGTGTCGGTGAGGAACTGCGATCGATAGCCAATGAGACCACGTGCCGGCGACAGATATTCGAGGCGCATCCGCCCATCGCCCGCGGGCGCCATCTCTTGCATGCGACCACCGCGCCGGCCCAGCTCCTCGATGACCGCGCCGGAATAGGCCTCATCGAGATCGATCACGACCTCCTCGTAAGGCTCCAGTCGTTCGCCGTCGTCTCCAGTCTTGAAGATGACCTGAGGCTGGGACACCATCATCTCGTAGCCTTCGCGGCGCATGGTTTCGATCAACACCGTCAGGTGCAGCTCCCCACGGCCCAGCACCTCGAAGGTGTCGGGCGATTCGGTGTTGTTCACCCGCAACGCGATGTTCGATTTCACTTCCTTGAACAGGCGATCATGCAGATTGCGCGAGGTGACGTATTTCCCGTCGGTGCCGGCGAATGGCCCGTTGTTCGCCATGAAATACATCTTCACAGTCGGCTCTTCGATCTCCAGCAACGGGAGGACTACGGGGCGCTCGATCTCGGTGATGGTTTCACCGACGGTGAGGTCCTGCATACCGGTGACCGCGCAGATGTCGCCCGCCGAGGCCTCGGCCAATTCGAAGCGCTTCAGCGACTGGAAGCCCAGGATCTTGGCGATCCGAAATTCCTCGCGATCACCGTTTCGGTGCACGCACAGAGCGCGCTGCCCCTGCTTGATACGCCCCGATTCGACCCGACCGATCGCGACGTACCCCAGGTAGTCGTCGTGGTCCAGGGTCGTGACGTGCATCGCCAGCGGTGCGTCGACGTTCACGGCGGGCGGTGGCGCCGTCTCGACGATCATGTCCAGCAGCGGCGACAGATCCGTGCGCGGATCCTTCAAGTCACGCACCGCCCAACCCTCGCGCCCCGACGCGTACACGATCGGGAAATCCAGCTGCGCGTCCGTCGCGCCGAGTGCGCAGAAGAGGTCGAAGGTCGCGTCGACGGCGCCCTCGGGATCACAGCCGACGCGATCGATCTTGTTCACCACCAGGATCGGCCGCAATCCGAGCGCCAGCGCCTTGCGGGTCACGAACCGGGTTTGCGGCATCGGACCTTCGAACGCGTCGACCAGCAGGCACACACAGTCCACCATCCGGAGCACGCGTTCGACCTCGCCTCCGAAGTCCGCGTGGCCGGGCGTATCCACGATGTTGATACGGGTTCCCTTCCAAGTGATGGCGGTGAACTTCGCGAGAATCGTGATGCCGCGCTCGCGTTCGAGGTCGTTCGAATCCATGGCGCAATCGGCGATCACTTCCCCGGGCCTGAACGTTCCCGCCTGCCGCAGAAATCCATCCACCAAGGTCGTCTTGCCGTGATCGACGTGCGCGATGATCGCGATGTTGCGGACGTCCTGGCGAACCGAGCGCGTGCCGCCCAGTTCTGTCGGCGTGGACGTGGATGTGGGTGTTGCGATATGCGGTGCAGTACTCATGGGGTCGGCAGAGATACCGTCCCGGGGGGCAGTATGCAAGGAAAGGACGCGTGACACATGTGGCGAATGTGTGACGGAGTGTGTCAGATCGCCGCCGCCGCATCCGCCGCCGCAAGTAGTTCGCGTCGGAGATCGGGAGGTAGCCGCTGACCGACCGCCATGACCAAGCCGGGATCCTCCCGGCCCAGCCGATCGCCGAGATCCCGCGCGCCCAAGCGTTCCAGGGTGCGTTGCGGATTTTCGGCGGGCGCCACCGCGGCCATGAGCGCGTGGGCTCTGAGCCGCGATGCGGGGTCAACCGGCCCCTCCGGATCGGCGCGCGCCGCCGCCCTGATTCGGTCGCTCCACCCCGGGCCGATGCGGCCGGCCGCCCGGTCCAACGTGGCGCTGTCCGCGCCGCGCAGGGATGCGCCCAGGAGATCGGCGCCCGCAGCGGTCACCTCGGCAAGCAGTTCCGCGGGCCGCAAGGTCGAAAGACGCCGGCCCAGACGATTGACGGCAGTGCCGGGCGTCACCGGCGGCACGGGCACGATGCCGGTCATGACCGCGCGCTGTAGCTCCGCCACCGCGCCAGGCGCCGGGTGAGGCGAGACCGCGAGAGCGTCAGGCGCGCCGGGTGGCATACCCCGTGCGCGTAGGACCGAGGCCGCCGCTTGTTGCAGGGTGGGCGGTCCCTGCGCCGCGACCAACCGAATCACCGACGCGGACTCCGGTGCCAGCGCTGCGCGCAGGACGTCCTCCTGAATATCTTCGATCCCGGCGGGTAGGGGATCGAGCGCCGCGCGTGCCAGCAGACCCATCCACCGCAGCCGTTCGGGCCGGGGCAGCGCGCCGATCGCCAGGACGGCCTCCCGGCAGCGCGTCGCCACGGGCTCGGTGAGCGCGGCGGCGGCCTGGGCCGGATCGCCGCCGCCGGTCAGCAGGAGCGCCAACACGAATCCGCGTTCCGCGGCGTCCAGGTCTGCGATGGCGCCATCGTTAAATGACACGGGCAGTGACACCGGCAATGACGCGGGTTGGTCTTCCATCGGCCGGCCGATGACGTGATAGTAATGCCGCATGGGGCGGTTGGTGAAGACATTTGGCCGGTTGGTCCCGGCCGAGGTACTGGACGCCCGGGCTCAAGGAGACGCGATTCTGAATGCGGCCCGCGCCGAGGCCGCCGAACTGTTGGCGGCCGCGCGCGGGCAAGCCGACACGATTCGTGCGGAGGCCCGGCATCAGGGCGACGCGGCTGGCCGCCGGGACGCGGAGACGGCCTTCACGGTCCTGATGATCGAGGCGCGTGCCGATGCCGAGCGGACGCGCGGCGGTGCCAGCGCGGCGGCGCGGACCTTGGCGATGCGGATGGCGGAGAAGATTGTCGCGCGGGTGGTGCAACTGGATCCGACGGCGGTGGCGGGGATCGCGGCCGAGGCGCTGGCCGAGGCGCGCGCGCGCGCGGGGATCGTCGTATTGCGCGTGCATCCCGACGATCTCGCTGCGATCGAGGCGGCCCGACCCGCATTGGCGGCGCGTACCGCCACGGCGGTGGAGTTGCGCCTGATGGCCGACCCCGCCGTGGGACGCACCGGTTGCGTCGTCGAGACGCCGGTCGGGCGTCTGGATGCCCGGCTGGAGACGCAGCTCGCGGCGCTGGAGCGGGCGGTTTTTGGCGACGGTGGGATGGCCGGCGGGCGGGCCGTCCATGGCTAAGAGCGAGACGTTCGCGCGCGGTTCGGCGCCACGCGCGCATCTGGAATCGTCGGAGGTCGCCACCGCGGCGCCGCGAACCGGATGGGATCCGTCGCCGCCGCCCCCGCCTCCGCCCGAGTTGGAGGATCTGAGCCTGGCGCTGGCCCGCCTCGATGAAGTGAACCCGCTGCGTCTCGTCGGGCGGGTCACCGAGGTGACGGGCCTGGTGGTGCGCGCGACTGTGCCGGGTATCCGGGTGGGGGAGCTCGTGTGGATCGACGGTGGGGGCACGCGCGTTCAGGCGGAAGTGGTCGGTTTTCGCGGCGACGAGGTCGTGTTGATGCCGCTTGGAGACGCGCTCGGGATCGGGCCCGATGCGGTTGTGACTCCGACCGGCCGCCCGCTGTCGGTGCGCGTGGGACCGGGGCTATTGGGGCGGGTGCTTGGGGGGCTCGGCGCGCCCATCGATCGAGCGGGTCCGCTGGCGGGCGCGGCCCTCGATTGGCCGGTGGATCGACCGGCGCCCGACCCCCTGCGCCGCAGGCGCATCGATCGACCCCTCTGCCTGGGGGTCAGGGCGATCGACGCCTTCCTGACCGTCGGCGAGGGGCAACGCCTGGGCGTGTTCGCGGGCTCCGGGGTCGGCAAATCCACGCTGATGGGTCAGATTGCGCGCA
This sequence comes from Myxococcales bacterium, assembly GCA_003161835.1. Taxonomy (GTDB): domain Bacteria; phylum Myxococcota_A; class Polyangia; order Fen-1088; family Fen-1088; genus FEN-1088. The sequence goes on from PMNO01000162.1 coordinate 4,947, forward strand.
ACACCGAGGCGGACGTCAACGTCATATGCCTGGTGGGCGAGCGCGGCCGGGAGGTCGCCGATTTCCTGGACGAGTCGCTTGGTCCCGAGGGCCGGGCGCGCTCGGTGGTGGTGTGCGCGACCAGCGATATGCCCAGCCTGGTGCGCCTGAAGTCGGCCTTCGTGGCTACGGCCATCGCCGAGTGGTTTCGCGATCGCGGCAAGCGTGTCTTGCTCATGATGGATTCGCTGACCCGCTTCG
>PMNO01000275.1:0-2486 GCA_003161835.1 Myxococcales bacterium
CGTCGGGTCCACGGTCTCGGTATCGACGAAATCCTCACCGCACCGCGATCGCCTTGGCAGAATCCGTATGCTGAACGCCTCGTGGGATCCGTACGGTCGGAGTGTCTCGACCACGTCATCGTCCTCGGTGAGCGCCATCTCCATCGGATCGTGACATCCTATTTCGCCTACTATCACAGGTCACGAACGCATCTGTCTCTGAGCAAGGACGCGCCCGATCCGAGGGAGGTGTGCCCGCCCACCATGGGAAAGATCGTGGCGCGACCCGAGGTCGGCGGCCTGCACCACCGGTACGAGCGCCTCGCCGCCTGACCGGCGCGAGTCCCCGCCGTCTCCCCGACATCTTCCCGGCGGAGATTGATGGCCGACGTCTGCCCGATCTGCGAATTTCCGGTCAACGACTGGACTTCGCGTCCCTGGACGCAGTGTTGCAAAACAGAACGGGGTTCGAAGAGCTCAAGAGAGGGTGGGCGACGATTCGTCCCTAGCCCGTGGGGAAGGTGATCCCGATCCGATTCCACGACACGCGCCACACCACTGCGTCGCTGCTGATGATGTTCGGCGCGAACCCGGCGGCCGTGCAACGCATCCTCCGGCACTCGGACATTCGCGTGACCATGGACGTCTACGGACACCTCGCGCCCGGGTACCTGCGAACCGAGATCGATCGGCTCGCGTTTCGCCCAAAATCCAACGGATTTACTTCACCGGTACTTCAAGGCTCACCCGACGGCGATCCAGGGTCGCCGGCACCCTCGGCGCCAGCCAATGATTCCAGTGAGTTAAGCTGGTCGGGGCGAGAGGATTCGAACCTCCGACATCCTGCTCCCAAAGCAGGCGCGCTACCAGGCTGCGCTACGCCCCGAAAATGAGCCGGGATACTATCACGGCGCTGGTTTCGCGCTCGTGGGCGATTTTGTTCTCGACTCCGGGGCGATTGCGATTCTGATCGCCGCGGCCAGGGCGCGGAAGGCGGCCGCGCGGTGCGAGAGGGCGTTCTTTTCGTCCAGGTCCAGCTCCGCCATCGTGCGCGCCTGCGGCGGCAGGTAGAAGAGTGGGTCGTAGCCAAATCCCTGGTCGCCTCGCGGCTGCTCCAGAATCTGGCCCGCGCACGCGCCGNNGCCACGGAGCGCGGCGAGCAACTTCACATTGTTGCGCTCGTCGTCGCTCGGCTCGCCCGCGTATCGGGCGGACCACACCCCGGGCGCGCCGCCCAGCGCATCCACCTCCAATCCCGAGTCGTCGGCCAGCGCCGGCAATCCCGTCGCGGCCGCCGCCTGGCGCGCCTTGGCCAGGGCATTGCCCTCGAAGGTCGCCTCATCTTCGAGCAGCGCAGCGCCAGGCGCGAGCTCATCGATCGTCGCCAGATCAATGTCGAGCCCCGCGCTCTCCAACAGGCGCAGGATCTCCTTGAGCTTGCCGCGATTCCGGGTCGCGACCACCACCGTCGGCCGCGTCACTTCGCTTCGGCGCGCGCTCCGTCGACACGCGCCGCTCCCAACGCATCTTTCTGGATCGCGAACAGCTGCTTGGTCCCCACGCTGGCCAACGTCACCAGGCGTCCGTAGTCGTCCGCGGAGAAACTACCCTTCTCGGCGGTGCCCTGAATCTCGACGAAGTTGCCCGCGTCGGTCATCACGAAATTGAAATCGACGTCGGCCGCCGAATCCTCGGCGTAGGGCAGATCCAGGCGCGGCTCGCCGCCCACGATGCCAGCCGAGATCGCGGACACCGCCAGCTTGATCGGATCCTTCGCGANNGGTGATCTGGCGCGGCCCCAAGGCGCGCGCATCCACAGCCGCCCTGAGTGCACGTCCGATCAGTCGTTGGATCTCCTGCCCACGTCCACCTGTATTCCGATTGGACCGGGTGTGGGTTGAGCGCGGCAACATCCCGTATTCCGCGGTAATCCAGCCTTTTCCTTGACCTTCCAGAAATGGTGGGACCTTATCCTCCACGGACGCCGTGCAAATTAGGCGGGTGGAACCGCATTCGATCAGCACCGAACCTTCGGCATACAGGTTATAGTCTGGGGTGATACGAACTGGGCGGAGTTCATCGGGTCGGCGGCCATCGGTGCGCATGTGATGACGAATGTATACCAGCCCACTTGGAAACGAGCGCCTCAATGACGGCGGCTGACGGACGATCAGGGTCCACCGTCGGCAAGTACCGGCTACACGANNTTGCGCGAGGCGCGCGCGGCCAGCCTGATCAATCACCCCAACATCGTGGAGGTCACGGACTTCGGCAAGGCCACCGACGGCACGGTGTTCTTCGTGATGGAGCTTCTGGTGGGCGAGCCGCTGGACAACCTCCTGGCGCGCGAGCGCCGATTGGACCTGCTGCGCGCCATCACCATCTGCAACCAGCTGGCGGCGGCCCTGGCGGCCGCGCACAACAAGAACATCATCCACCGCGACTTGAAACCGGAAAACGTCATGTTGATTCCCCGCGAGGGCCGTCGGGAACTGGTGCGACGTGTC
>PMNO01000275.1:2494-3033 GCA_003161835.1 Myxococcales bacterium
GGCATCATGTTCTACGAAATGATGACCGGCACGGTGCCGTTCATGGCCGATTCCGCGGTGGAAGTCATGATGAAGCAGGTGAACGAGCGCGTGCCGCCGATGCGCAAGATCGCGCCCGACGCCGAGATCACCGAGGACGCGGAGCGCATGATCCTCAAAGCTCTCGCCAAGGATCCTGACCAGCGCCAGCAGAGCATGGAGGAATTTCACCGCGACCTGCAGAAGTGCTACGGGCAGCTGCGCTTCCGCCGCACGTTGAAAACACCCACCATCAACACACCGGCGGTGATCACGATCCCCCTGACGAAGAGGAAGCAACCGCCGGGGGCGGCCGGCGCGATCCCCAACGTGATCGTCACCTGGGGGGGCTCGAGCGAGCTCGAGATCACCCCTGTCCGTGCGCGCGCGCTCACACCGCCCCTACCCGGCCTTCCCTTGAATGCCACGGTGCCGATCTTGCTGACCAGGAAGAAGGGCCCGCGTCCCGAATCAGACGCGGCGGAGAGCACGAATCTGGGCATGGGCGCTCCCGCGCCGTC
>PMNO01000619.1 GCA_003161835.1 Myxococcales bacterium
GTCCAATGAAACGTCAACCCATCCGGACTGATGGTGGGCATGACCAACCAATACAGATCGACGGCGTGGACCAACATAATCCAGAAAGCGACCAGGGCCAGCCGCGATCGATTTCGCTTCAATGAGCGCGAAAGGAGGGCACCGAACGGGATCAAGAAGTGCCCCAGAATCAGAAACACCCCGATGGCCGCCCAGTCCCCCTTCAGGCGCACGATGTAGAAAGGCACCTCCTCGGGAAGGCCCGCGATCCAGATCAGCATGAACTGTGAAAACCCGATGTAACCCCAGAAAGCAGTGAAGGCGAGCATCAATTTGCCGAGGTTGTGCACGTGTTCGTCGCTGACCAGATCGCCGTACAGATTCTTGCCGCGGGCCCGGTCCGTGACAACAACCAGAAGCGAGATGGCGCTCAGAAAACTACCGGCAAAGAAGTAGATCCCGTAGATGGTGGAAAACCAGAGCGGCTCCAGGCTCATCAGCCAGTCGAACGCCGCGAAGCTGAACGACAACGCTATGAACGGCAGCGCACCCGTTCCAAACCGGCGCTGCCGGGCGGTCAACTGAATGTCACCCGAGGCGTCTTGCTTGGTCGACCAACCGAACAGTCGCTGCGAGACGACGCCCGCCAGCACAACGNNGCCCGCCAGCACAAGATAAAAGACGCTGCGGACGATGAAAAAGGTCGTATTGAGATACGGTTCCTTGTGGTGCAAGAGTTCGAGCGCCTCGCGCGGTAAGTCGGCTCGGGGTTCGACCCACGAATACAAATGCTTCATCCCCGTCGCGATCGGGATGAAGAGGACCAGGAACAGGCTGATCGTCACCGCCATGACTTCCAACGCGCGCCGCAAGACGACCATCCACTTTGCGCGCACAGCGTGGAAGATCTGCAGCAAAACGACCGAGGCCAGCGCGACGCCCCCCCAATAGGCGAAGGCCCATAGATAAGAGAACATCGCGGGCCGCGGATCCGAGGCGATGCCGGCCAGCGTCCCCAGCACGCCCAGCAGCCCAAGGCCACCGAGGGTGATCATCAGAGAACGCGCGCCGTCGAACTTCTGCAGGTCCACTTTCACGGATGCTCCTGTTCCAGCTGACGTCGCACGTCCGGCGTGAGCGACCCCACGGGAACGTTCTGGCTGACCTGCAGAGCCCGAACATAGGCCACCACCGCCCAGCGCTCCTCGACCGACAACTCGGCCGCGTAGGAGGCCATCAGCCCGAAACCATGGGTTGCCACCTCGAAGATGTAGCCGGGCGCGCGGTTCGCGTACAGATGCAGCGAGGGCGGGGGCCGCAAGGACATCTGTTTCCCGACGATGCTGTTCCCATCACCGAGCGGGCCGTGGCAGGTCCCGCAGGTGATGTCGTAGCGTTTTCGTCCCAGGCGCAACAAGTCCCGAGTGACCGGCACCGGAATCTTGCTCGCGTAACGCGCGACCCGTTCGCCGTTTGGCGCGACCTGCCCGGTGTAGCTCGCGATTCCGGTCGTCAGGGTGGGATTCATGGTGCGACGTTCGCGCGGCACGGTGCCCGCGGGCGGCGCACGCATGGCCAAGCCATCGGCATAAAAATCGCTGGGGCGGTACGCACGCTCGCGCGGCTGTCGATGATCCGCCATCGGGTTCAACAACTGCTCGCTGCAGGCCACCCCGCACAAAGGCGCGGCCAACAGCGACAACACCAGCAATGGCCGCACGCTCATCGCTCCGATTCCTCTACGATCTGAACTTCGGTACTTCCGAAGGTTCTCATGTCCACCGCCACGTCGGCGGGGTTCCCGCCTTCGGGCACCTCGGCCGACAGGAAGAAGGCATCAATGCTGGCCCGACGGAAGGACTCTGCCTCGAAGACCGGATGATAGGGCTCGGGCAGCTTCAGCAAGCCGAAGAGTCCGAAGAAAGCCGAGGTTCCGCCCAGCAGAACCGCCAGCTCGAAGGTGATTGGCAACATCGAAGGCGGACTGTGCTGCGGTCGGTTGGCGACGTTGATCGGAAAATCGAAAACGTTCATGTAGTAGATCATCGAGTACGCGAGGCACGCGCCTGCGATGGCGCCCAGCAAGACGATGGTGGGGATCTTGGCCCGACCCAGCCCCAACGCCGCCTCGATGCCGTGAACGGGATACGGGGTGTGGGTATCGAGGCCTGTATGGCCCTTTTCCCGCATCTGGCGGGTCGCCAACAACAATCGGTCGGAATCGGCGAACTGCCCCAGCACGAACCGACGCGGCCGAAAGGAGGAGTCGTGACTCATCCGTGAGCCTCGCCGGCCGCGGTCGCGCCGTGCGCGTGGTGGGCCATCTCATGCCGCAGCTCCTTGACTTCGGTGGCCGCGACCGCCGGAACGAACTTGAGGAACAACAGGAAGAGTGTCGAAAAGAGCCCGATGGTCCCGATGTAGATGCTCCAGTCGACCCAGGTGGGGGCGTATAGCTCCCACTTGGATGGCAGGAAGTCCCGATGCAACGAGGTCACGATGATGACGAAGCGTTCGCACCACATCCCGACGTTCACCAGCAGGGCCGCAATCCACATGATCAGGATGTTGGTTCGCGCCTTCTTGGACCAGAAAATCTGGGGCACAACCACGTTGCAAAACACCATCAACCAATAGATCGGCGCGAAGGGGCCGCGCTGACGCACCTTGAAAAACACCGCGAACTCGTAGGGATTTCCGCTGTACCACGCGATGAAGTGCTCCATGACGTAGCCGTACGAGACCATCATCCCGGTGGCCAGAATCACCTTGTTCATGTTCTCGAGGTGCTTCATCGTCACGACGTGCTTGAGGCCCAGGAAGTGTCGAGCGGGCACCATCCACGACAACACCATCGCAAAGCCTGAGAACACCGCGCCCGCGACAAAGTACGGTGGAAATATGGTGGTGTGCCAGCCGGGCAGAACCGAGGTGGCGAAATCAAAAGACACGATGGTGTGAACGGAAAGCACCAACGGTGTTGAGAGACCGGCCAGCAACAGGTAGGACCACTTGTATTCGGCCCAATGGCGACCTGAACCGCGCCAACCCATCGCGAAGATCCCGTAGATCATCCGCTTGGTCGGGCTCTTGGAGGAATCTCGCAGTGAAGCGAGATCGGGAATCAATCCCAGGAACCAGAACAACAATGAAATCGTGAAATAGGTGGAGACCGCGAAGACGTCCCAAACCAAGGGGCTCTTGAACTGAGGCCAGATTCCATTGACGCTGGGATACGGCAATAGCCAATACGCGGCGAACCACGGCCGCCCCGTGTGAAACAGCGGAAACAGGAGGGCGCACATGACCGCGAAGAGCGTCATCGCCTCCGCGAAACGGTTGATCGAGGTCCGCCATTTTTGTTGAAGCAACAACAAGATGGCCGAGATCAGGGTGCCTGCGTGGCCGATGCCGATCCACCAGACGAAATTGATGATGTCGTACGCCCATCCGACGGGGATGTTGTTTCCCCAGGCTCCGATGCCCTTGTAGAGCGTGTAGGTGAGCCCGATGCCCAACATGGCAAGGCCCATCAGCGCAATGCCGAAGAGCCCCCACCACCCCTTACCGGGAGCCGTCCACACATGATCGAACAATGACGCATTCAGAGACGCGTCGGTCTGTGCGCCTTCGATAAGGAGCGCCGGCTCCAGGGGATCTGTCGACTTTGGTGCGGCTGCGGTGGAAGTGCTGGCCATGTTCGTCTAGCCCTTGGCAAGCTCGGGGTTGCGGTTCCGCACGCGCGCGAGATAGGCGGTCCGCGGTCGCGTTCCGATCTCGTGCAGGAGATCGTAACGGCGCGCATCCGCGTGGAGCTTCGTGACGCGCGACGTGGGATCGTTGAGGTTTCCGAAGACGATGGCATCGGACGGACATCCCTGCTGACACGCCGTCACGAGCTCGCCATCCTTGATGGCCCGCCCTTCGACGCGGGTTTCAATCCGCTTCTTCTCTATCCGTTGCACGCAGTACGTGCATTTTTCCATGATCCCGCGGCTACGCACCGTCACCTCGGGGTTCATCGCCATGCGCCGAACGGCGGGGGTCTCGCTGGTGTAGTCGAGGAAATTGAACCGGCGCACCTTGTACGGACAGTTGTTGCTGCAGTATCGGGTTCCGATGCAACGGTTGTAGACCATCTCGTTCAAGCCTTCGTCGCTGTGAACGGTGGCATTGACCGGACACACGTATTCGCACGGCGCAGTCTCACAGTGAACGCACCCCAACGGCTGTACAACGACCTCGGGATCCTCGATTTCGCCCGTATAATAGCGATCGATTCGCAACCACTGCATTTCGCGGCCCACGACGACGTTGTCACGGCCGACCACGGGAATGTTGTTCTCGGCCTGGCACGCAACCACGCAAGCGCTGCACCCCGTGCACTTACCGAGGTCAATCGCCATACCCCATTTGTATTGCTGGTTGCTGTAGTCGACGGGGCGGTGAATCGAGGCTTGCGGGCCGCGCCGACCTTCGATGCGCTCGAAAAACTCGGAGTGCTCATTCTGGAAGTCGGCCAACGTCACTTCCATCGCGGGCTCTCGGCCCTCATCCGACCAGTGGTTCTGGGTGATACCGAACAGGTGCATTCCGGTCGCCCGCATGACCTGCGCGCCGCGGTCGAACCAGGGGGCGTCCGTCATACGCAAGGCGCCCGCGTTGAAGCCCACGCCGCGCGCCACCCTTTCGGAGCCCTCTCGGCCGTAGCCCAGAGGCAAGGTGATGCAATCGTCGGCGTGACCGGGAACGATGAGCGCCGGAGCGTGAATCCGGCGATCGCGATACTCGATAGCCAGGATCGAGAACTTGTCGCTGTCGCGTTCGACCTCCACGCCCAAAGCCTTCGCGGTCGCCGGCGACATGAGGGCTGCGTTGTCCCACGTCAACTTGGTGATGGGGTCCGGTAACTCCTGCAGCCAGGACGCATTGGCAAAGCGCCCGTCGAAGACCTTGTAGTCGGGAGCGAAGACGATTTCGATCCCGGCGCCTTTGGGGGCGGCGCTATTGGAATCCTGGAGAGCGCGGGCCACTGCGCCGAAGTCGAGGGTCAAATCCCCGAGCGGCGTCGTCTCGGTCCCGACGATCACCCCGTCGGCCAGCCACTTTTCCCAAACCTGATCGTAGTCGACGTCGGTCGCGCCCGGTATGGAAGCCAGTTTGGCTTGCCATGACCGCCGCAACAACTTGTGAGAAGTCTGATCGCCCTCCCCCAGAAAGGCCGCCAGAACTTCGATGTCGCTGATTCCACCCCAGAGCGGGGCGATCAACGGCTGGGTTATGGTGATGGCTCCGTCGGTGGCACGGCCATCTCCCCAAGATTCGAGGGGATGCGCGGCCGGGATGAAGAACGTGCGCCCGGGCGCTGTCTCGTCTTCGTACAGCGCGTGATAGACCGTGGTCGGGACGCGCCCGAGCAGCTTGTCGAATTTCAGATCCGCTGGGGCAGAATAGGCCGGATTTCGAGCCGTGATCACCAGGGTATCCACCTGGCCCGCCGCGATCTCTTGCGCAAGCGCGGCGATCGGAGCCGACCCGCTCCGCAGATCGGTCAACAAGGGCGCGGCGTAGCTGACAGTCACTCCGACGTTATCCAGGGCCGCGTTCAAGGCGGCCGCCAGCGCGTGAACCGCCGCGGGCTGGCGCCGTCCCACGATCACCAGCGATCGACCGCGATTGTTGGCCAGGTCGGCGGCGACCGCACGCACCCATTTCGCCTCGTGTGCGTCGGATGGGGCCATCGCCCTGCCCCCACCGAGCTTCGCGAGTTGAGAGAATCCGCCACGCCCGCCCAGCTCGGCCGCAATGGCCTGAGCAAAACGAGACACGTCGCCTGCACGGAGGCGGAGGCGATGATCCGCGGACATCCCGGTTACCGACAGTCCCGGCTCCACGACGTAGAGACGATTCATGCCGGCGGAAGGAGCGCGATGGGCCGAGAACTGGCGGCTGAGGCGAAGCTGCTCGGGCCCGTCGCCCAAGAAATCGGAATCGAGCGCCAGGATGACCGCGCCGCGCGCGAGATCGTGCCGGGCCTCGACCCCGCGACCGTAGGCGGCGCTCAAACCGTCCGCGGCTCCGTCGGACGCCACAGGGCTGTAGCTGGTGAATTTCGCGTTCGGGAACTTCAGCAGCAGCCTCTGGCGCAACTCACCGAGCATGGGAGAGGCCGTCGGATCGGTCAGGAACCGCAGTCGGGCGCCGCCGTCGGAACCGTGGCGCGCGGACAACAAGGCCACTTCGGCCAAGAACTGTCGCCAGGCCACGGGTTCACCATTGTGCCGAATCTGCTTGGCGCGATCGTCGTCATAGAGGCCGAGCAACAGGGCCTGCTCAAAGGCGCGGGCCGCTCCCAAACTGTCGCGGTGGTCGGGGTTACCCTCGATCTTGGTGGGGCGGCCTTCGTGGCTCTCGACCAGCAGTCCGGTCGCGTATCCCTCCAAGCTGTATCCCGTCGCGAAATGCTGGGGAAGTCCGGGCGTGATCTCCTCGGGCCGGCGCACAAAAGGCACCGTTTGCTCCTGCGGCTGATGGCAAGCCGCCACACCCGCGAGCGCCGCACTGGACCCCAAGAGCTGCATGAACGCCCGACGGTTTGGCTCGGGCAACTCGCCAGCTCCAGCGGGGAACTCTCGCGCCGCCGCGGCGGACAGGGACCGCGATCCTTCCTTTTCGGCGATACTGCGCCAGTACTTTCGGACCTGCCGGCTCTGGACCTCGGTTTGGGCCCGCGCCTCTTCGACGATGGGGAGGGACACGCGACCGCGCGCGGCCTCCTGGCCTTGAGCTCCGGTTTGTCCCCCGGGGACGGCCATCTCGTCACGATCGGCGATAGGGCCGGGACCGTCGTTCGAGGCGCTCATCGGTGACACGTGGTGCAGCTGGTGCGGGTGTGCACGTTGTTCTTCTCAGCCAGAACGCGCGCGACCTCCACCGGGTCGCCCTGCGGTTCCCAGGTCATGTTCGTGACCTCCTCGACGGGGCGCAGATTCATTTCCGGGCTCCGATGACAGTCGAGGCACCAGCTCATGGTCAAGGTGGAGACTTTCTCCACGGCCGCCATGGTGTCGACCCGCCCGTGACAGGTCACGCAGCCAACGCCCTTGTTCACGTGGATGGAGTGATTGAAATAGACGAACTCCGGAACCTTGTACACGCGATTCCAGACCATGGGCTTGTCTTCGATGAAACTCTTCCGAACCGGATCCAGTATCGCGCTCTTGTTCCAGACCTGAGAATGACAGTTCATGCACAGCTGGGTGGGGGGAATCCCGGCGAAGGCGCTCTTCTCCACGGAGTTGTGGCAGTAGCGGCAATCGATCCCCTCGTCGCGCGTGTGGTGGCGATGGTCGAACTGCAGCGGCTGTTCGATCGGCGCCTGCATGTTGCGTGCATAAGGGGTACGCACCCACAGGAACAAGCCGGCCACTGTTCCACCGCCGCCCGCGGCAAGGACGACGAGCGTCAGCCGAGCTAAAGTATTGTGCTTAGGACGAAAGATGAGAGAGCTCATCCGAATTGGCGCTGCATATAGTCTCAGCGAACCTTCAACGTCAAGTACGGCGCGTCGTTACCTTCAAACAATCGACCGAGGGTACGGGATGTCGCGCGAACTTTCCCTGCCAGCTCCATCTCTCCGTCAAAAGTTTTCGAAAACTTGACCATCGCGCCTTATCAAACGAGCGGGGCGTGTCGAACTCCCATATGGAGCAAAAGAGAGATGAAGATCGGCGAATCAAGAGTCCCGGTGTCGGTTCCACCGTCAGGCGGCGCCCCGGCACCCGTGGTTGCCGCTCAGGCTGTTGAGCGGGTCACCACTGGGGACGCGGAGCACTTGCGGCAGACCATCGACGGCGGCGTCAGCATGGCCGCTGGCGAGCGCTCGCGGCGGTTGGAGTCGCTGACGCAACAAGTGCGCGCGGGTGTCTATCGTCCCAACATTTCCCAGCTTGCCGAGGAAATCCTGGCTCAGGCGGACCTCGACACCCGGCTGGCTCAGAGCTTCCATCAAAAGTGATCGACTGGCCGGCCGCATCGTCCCGGCAAGGTCTTGAGCTGTGCACCCTCGTCCCGGACACTTAGCCTCACGAATTCCACCCCTTCGCAGGACTGTTGTCGTCATCGAACCGCGTGCCCCATTCATCCCGATAGCGGGCTTGCTCTCCGCTACCCTGGCAACAATTTTGGGCTGCACGGCCGGGGTGAATGTTGGCATTGGTCCTCGCGACGCGGATTCCGACGTCCCGACGGGCGCGGGGGGCGCGACTGGTACGGGGGGCGCCCCAATCGGGCCTAGCGGGGGAGGTAGCTCGGGATCTGGCGGGCTCGCGGGCGTGGGGGCGAAATCCGGATCCGGCGGGTCCGCCGGGAAGACCTCCGGACCTGCGGACGGGGGGGTTGGCTCGGGCGGGCGACCCGGATCCGGCGGCTCCCTGATGGCCTCCGGATCGGGAGGGGCGGCGGGAGGTTCCTGTCCCACCCCTCCCCCTTTGGACGCGGTTGTAGGTTGGGCTTCCGTCAATGCGAAAGGCGTCAATGGCACGACGGGTGGCGGCGGTCTCGCGCCGGTGTCCGTCACGACCACGGCCGCCTTCAACACCAACGCGGCCGGAACGGCCGCCCAGGTCATCTATGTCATGGGGACCCTGGCCGGCACCTTCACGATTGGATCCAACAAGACGATCGTGGGCGTCTGCGGGGCCCAATTGCGGGGGCACGTTGAAATCAACGGTTCGGCCAACGTGATCGTGCGCAATATCAAGATCGTCGGCTACGGGGTCGGGGATTGCTCGCTCGACCCCTCCTATGATGCCTCGGTGGGTTGCTCGTCGGGGAGCGACGCGGTGTCGGTGCAGAACAGCGCGCACCATGTGTGGTTCGACCACTGTGACATCTCGGACGGAACGGACGGCAACCTGGACATCACCAAGGGGGCCGATGACGTCACCGTGTCGTGGACGAAGTTTCACTACTCGCCGCGCACCGACGGAAGCGGCAACGATTCCACCGGCGCCTCCGGCCATCGCTTCAGCAACCTGGTGGGAGGCTCGGACAATTCCAGCGGCGACGTCAACGCCTTGAACATCACCTGGCATCACAACTGGT
>PMNO01000430.1:0-2550 GCA_003161835.1 Myxococcales bacterium
TGGCGCTGGGAGGGGGTGCCCTTCTTCATTCGCGCGGGCAAGTGCATGCCAGTGTCGACGACCGAGGTCCTGGTGACGTTGAAGCGTCCGCCGCTGCGCCGCGCGGGCCTGGAAGAAACGAATCACCTGCGCTTCCGGTTGAGTCCGGATGTCACGATCGCACTCGGCGCGCGGATCAAGAAATCGGGGGACTACATGGTCACGGAACCGACGGAGTTGAAAGTCGTGCACCAACCCGACGGTGACGAGATGGACGCCTATGAACGCCTGCTCGGTGATGCGATGGAAGGCGACGGCACCCTCTTCGCCCGCCAGGATGGCGTGGAGGCGGCCTGGGCCATCGTCCAGCCGATTCTGGGCGGCGTGACCCCCGTGCACACCTACGAACCCGGCACCTGGGGCCCGGCGGATGCCGGCGGCCTGACCGCCGACGTGGGAGGTTGGCGGGCCCCGGTATGACTCCGGGGTCCCGCGCGGTCACCGTCGACATTCATCCGACGCCGCAGGAGGTGACGGTCGCCGCCGCGGAGCGGGTGGTNNCGGGTCCATGTTTTTTGGAGCGACGAACGCTGCCTGCCCCCCGACAATGCTGCGAGCAACTACCGCATGGCCCGCGAGACGCTGCTCGATGCGGTGCCCTTGCGACCGGCGCAGGTGCATCGCATTCACGGCGAGGACGCGCCGGCCGCGGCGGCCGCCGCCTACGAGCGTGAGATCGACGCCCTCTTCTCCGACGGCGGTCCGTCGCGATTCGATCTCGTTCTTCTGGGGATGGGCGATGACGGCCATACGGCGTCGCTCTTTCCCGGGTTGACCGCCGTGCACGAGACCTCCCGCCGGGTGGTGGGCGAGTACGTCGCACGGCTGGCGATGTGGCGGGTCACCTTGACACCACCGGCCATCAACGCGGCGGCGGCGGTTCTCTTCCTGGTCACGGGGAGCGAGAAGGCGCCGGCCCTCCGGCAGGTGCTGGAAGGACCACGGGAGCCCGACCGCTGGCCGGCCCAAATCATCGCGCCCGACGCAGGGCACGTCACGTGGTTGACCGATTTGGCCGCCGCCGCGCTACTGGATCAGAAATAGCGGAGACGAGACAGGGACCGAGACAGGCACAACAAAGCCGGTCGCCCGCTAACTCGCGCTGAACAATATTTTCATCACTTTATTTATTTCTTTCGCTCCACTTTCCTTCGTTCCTTTTTCCGATTTTTTCCCCGATCGCGGCGCGCCCGCGTCATGAAATTGCGCGCGAATTCGACTCTCTCGATGATCTGATTCGCAATGTTACTGATTCCTACCGCACGAGGAGGCTGCTGTGCCCGGACCCCAAACTCCGCATAACCCGGCCGAAGGCGAGAGGCGGCGCAGTTCGCGCTTCCCCCTGGGACTTCCCGTACGGGTGCACCTGGCGGGCGCGGCTGCTCCGATGACGGTCGAGTTGATGGATCTCTCCGCCCATGGAGGCCGCCTGCGCGCCCCGACCCAGACCGCACGTCTGGATCAGAGCGCCGCGATCGCGTTCGTGTTGCCTGGTCAGCGTCCCTGTTTGGCCAAGGGGCGGGTGGTGCGCATCGACGCGTCGGGCGAATTCGCCCTCCGCTTGGAAAAAATGAACGAGGCGTTCCTGGGCTTCATTGGCGAGTTCACCCGCTGAGGAAGCCAGGCGCAGAGTCTCGACGCAGCGCTGCGCCGCCAGGACACACAAGGCAACAACAACAAAACAAAAAAAACGCCCCGCCCGCCGGTGGTGCGGCGAGCGGGGCGCGTCAATCAGCAGGTTAGACCGTGACGACGCCGTCTACTTGATGAACAGGATCTCCTGATAGGTGGGCAACGGCCAAAGGTCGTCCTCGACGACGCCCTCGAGGGCGTCGCTCGCCTCGCGCACCTTCGCCATGGCCGGCAAGACTTCGCCGCAGAAGTGCTTCGCCTCCGCCAGCGCGTTCTCCGCGCCGTGGTGACCCGCCGCGGTGGCCAGGGACGCCAGCGCGCCCTGCAATTTTCCGATCAGTTCAGTCACCTGCTTGAGCACCACCGTGTCCGGAACCAACCCCGCGGTCTTCACGGCGTTGACGTTTTCGGCCAGCGCGGACTGATAGCGCAACGCCGCCGGCAGGATCGAGGTCTTGGCAATCTTCGCGGTCAGATTCGCCTCGACGTTGATCGTCTTGTTGTACTGCTCCANNCGCGTCCACCGCGGTCTTGTAGTTGGGCAGGCCCCGCTTCTCCGCCTCGGCGTGCCACTCCGCCGAATAGCCGTTGCCGTTGAAGATCACGGCGCCGTGCTGCTGAATGATCTCGGCCAGTACATCCTGAATGGCGGCGTTCAGCTTCTTGCCCGAGGCCACTGCTGCCTCCAGCTTGGTGGCGATGTAGTCGCAGGATTCAGCGATGGACGTGTTCAAGGCNNGATCGTCTTGTTGTACTGCTCCAGGTAGGTTTCGTACCGACTGCCCAGCTCGCGCGGGGACAGCACCTTGTACTTGTCGAAGAGGGCGATGACCTCTGGCTTCTGCAGCACCGGCAACGCGTCCACCGCGGTCTTGTAGT
>PMNO01000430.1:2609-7517 GCA_003161835.1 Myxococcales bacterium
AACGGACTGGTCCGGTTGCGATCGCCCGCGTCGCGTGGAAGCTTGGGCAACGTGTCGACGCCGATCTCCAGCATCCCCTTCATCTTCGACGACTTCGCCCCACCCGCCTTGATCTGATCGAAGACGTCGGCCAGTTGCTCCCCGAGGAAGACCGAGATGATGGCCGGCGGGGCCTCNNCAGAACACCAGGAACTGCGCGTTGTCGTGGGGCGTCTCGCCCGGATCGAGCAAGTTGCCCTGCGTTTGATTGCCGAACGAGAAGTTGACGTGCTTCCCCGAACCATTGACCCCAGCAAACGGCTTTTCGTGCAGCAGGCACACCAGGCCATACTTCTCGGCCACCCGCTTCAACGTGATCATCACCAGCTGCTGATGATCCGCCGCGATGTTGGCGCTCTCGAACACCGGCGCCACCTCGAACTGTCCCGGAGCCACCTCGTTGTGCCGCGTCTTCACCGGAACGCCGAGCTTGAACAGCTCACGCTCCACTTCCATCATGTACGAAAGAATCCGCTCCGGAATCGCGCCAAAGTAGTGGTCTTCGAACTCCTGTCCCTTGGGCGCCTTCGCACCGAACAACGTACGCCCGGCGTTCAACAGATCGGGCCGCGCGTAGAAGAAGTTCTTGTCGATCAGGAAATACTCCTGCTCGGCCCCGGCGTACGACACCACCATCGACGGCTTCTCGTGACCGAAGAGCTTCAAGATGCGCGCGACGTGGGTGTTCAAAGCCTGACCAGAACGCAGCAACGGCGTCTTCTTGTCCAGGGCCTCCCCCGTCCACGACACGAACGCGGTGGGGATGCAGAGCGTGACGCCATTGCCAGTCTCCAGAAGATAGGCAGGACTGGTGACGTCCCACGCGGTGTAGCCGCGGGCTTCATTTGTCGACCGAATGCCGCCGTTCGGAAAGCTGGATGCATCGGGCTCGCCCTGAACCAATGTCTTTCCGGCGAATTCGGTGATGGCTCCGCCCTCTCCGTCGGGAGAGAGAAAGCTGTCGTGCTTTTCGGCGCTCAGGCCGGTGAGAGGATAAAAGACGTGCGCGTAGTGGGTAGCTCCCTTCGCCAAGGCCCAAGCCTTCATCGCCGAGGCGACCACATCCGCGACGCGTGGCTCGAGCACGGACCCCGTCTCGATGGTGCGCTTGATCGATTTGAAAATGTCCTTGGGCAACTGCGCGCTCATCGTGGCCAGGCCAAAGACATTTGTGCCGAACAGAGACGCGGCGGACGTCTCCTTGTAATCAAGGGGTGTTCCACCGTGGGTGGTGGTCGTCGCCGCCGTGATCGCCGCTCGCCGTGCTGTGCTTCCGCTCATGATGCCTGCTTTCTATTGGTTGGATGACGCCAGGAAAACCAAAACTCCGAAGAAGAACCTGTCGTCTGTTTTAGCGCTTTTTCGGCGAGAAGAAGCACCTCTGTTGGTCGAGATCGAAAAAAATCGTACGAGCGGCGCGCCAATCAGGGCCGACAGGCGGCCCAATGTTTCCACCAGTTTTCTAGCAATTGTCCGGCAGGAAACTCTTTGCAAGAGATCGCCTGAGTGCGCCCCGATCACGAGCCTCCGCCGCTAAACGCCGGCTTGAGTCTCGATGGCGCTTCGAAAGCGATCCGGGGAGCGGAAGAGCGCCGGGAGCCGTTCCCAGGCCAGCTCCCCAAGGCGGCTAGACTGCCGGCCGAGCATGCACTGCAAGTACGCCGCCTCCCGCAGCAGAGGCGCCAGATCCGACTCACAACGCGCTTGCCAGTCGGCGTCGTTGACCGCCGCCCGCTGAACGGCCACCTCGAAATCGATGAGC
Organism: Myxococcales bacterium; assembly: GCA_003161835.1. Classification (GTDB taxonomy): domain Bacteria; phylum Myxococcota_A; class Polyangia; order Fen-1088; family Fen-1088; genus FEN-1088. Next base: position 4,411 of record PMNO01000430.1, read on the forward strand.
AAGGTCTCGAGGGGCGCCGGACAGACGATCACGTTGTGTAGCTCGGCATCGCCGTGGGCCAGTCCCCCGCCGTGCAGAGCCTCGAGCAGAGCGAGGGTTTCCTCCGCCAGCCGCCACAGGCCCGCGGCGGTCGCAAGCCCCAGCTTCTGCGCCTGTGCGATGTTGCTCTCGGGAGGCTCGCCCCCGAGCGGCGTGACCCGCGCGTAAGATTGTCCCGGAATCAGACAGCTCCGGAACACGTTCGGTTCGTGACCGATGGGCGGTGGAATCGCAGAAAGCCGCGACGCGAGCAGGTGGTGTTCGAACTCCGCCTGCGGGTCCCCGTTCATGCGGCCCGGGAAGTACGTCTTGCGAAAGTGCAACGGATAGGTCTCGGCGGCTGGATGGGCACGTCGGGTCTGAGCCCCGGCGATCACCATCTCGGCCTCCATGAGCTGCAGACCGTTTGCCTCGCGCCGCGCGATGGTCCGCACCACGAAATCCTGCCGCGGCGGTCGCTCCACCAGCAGGAAGAGCTCCGTCGCCAGCATGACCTTGTGGCGTGGCGACACCGCGATGGTCCGAACCTCGTCCATGCTCACCAGCCATACGACGGAGGTTGTCTCAAGACAAGCAGCCGATCAGCAGGCGCTGCCCGGTGGTCATCCGCTGTTCCGCCCGTCATCCGCTGTTGCGAAGGCCAGCGGCCACGCCGTTGATCGTCAGATGGACCGCGCGTCGCAGTTCCGCGGTATCGCCCCGCCCCGCCCGCAGACGCCGCAGCAGGTCGACCTGCAGGTGATTCAGCGGGTCGATGTACGGGATCCGATTGCGTAGGCTGCGGGCCAGGGATGGATTGCTGGCCAGCAAGGTCTTGGCGCCCGTGATCAAGAAGAACGCCTTCCGGGTTTCGTCGTGCTCGCGTTCGATGCGCTCGAACGTGGCCTTGCGGATCTTGCGATCCGAAACCAGGCCCGCGTACCGCGATGCGATTCCCATGTCGGTCTTGGCCAGGACCATGTCCAGCTTGTCGACCACGGTGCGGAAGAACGGCCAGCGCCGGTACATCGCCNNATGTTGAGATCGCTGATCTCGTTGATGGGCGTCGCCTCGCGAAAGTACCGAATGAAGCCTGGCGTTTCGTAGACCAGCCCGCGATAGGCCTTGAACGCGCGCCCGGAGAGCTCCTCGAGCGCCTCGTTGAAGGGACCCTGATCCGCGCCGAGATCGACCGGCGGCAGGAGGGTCGCTTCCAGCGTTGCGGCGACCAGCGTCTCCAGATTGCCCCCGCCCACCACGGGATCGGCGTATTTGCTGGCGATGACCTCCCCCTGTTCGGTCAAGCGCAATTGCCCGTTGACGCTGCCGGGCGGCTGAGCCAGCACAGCGTGATAGCTCGGCCCCCCACCCCGTCCCACGGTGCCACCGCGGCCGTGAAACAGGCGCAGCGCCACCCCGTGATGGGCGAACGTCTGCACCAGATTCTGCTCCGCCTTGTACAGCTCCCAGTTCGACGTCAAAAACCCGCCGTCCTTGTTGCTGTCCGAGTAGCCGAGCATCACCTCCTGTAGATCGCCGCGGCTCTCGACCAACTGGCGGTACAGGGGCAACGAGAACAAGCGCTCCATGATCGCGCCACATCCCCGCAAGTCTTCGATCGTTTCGAAGAGGGGAACGATGTTCAAGGCCAGGCGAGGCTCCTGACCGGGGACCAGGAGTCCCGCTTCCTTCGCCAGCAATGCCACCTCCAGCACGTCGCTCGGGCCGGCGGTCATCGAAATGACGTAGCTCGGAATGGCCTCGGCCCCATATCGGGCGTGCAGCTGACTGGCGACGGCCACGGTGGCGAGGCCCTCGGTGGTCTCGGCGCCATAGGTCATGTGCGGCGATACCAGTGGTCGCGCGGTACGGAGCTCCGCGACCAACAACTCTTGACGGGCCTGTTCGTCCAGGCCCTCGTAGACATCGCGTCCCGTCGCCCGCGCCAGGATCTCGCGCACGATTCGCCCGTGCACGCCGCTGTGTTGGCGCAGATCGAGCGGAGCCAGATGAAAGCCAAACACGCTCACGGCCCGGCGCAGATCGCGCAGCCGGCCCCGGCGCACGGTTTCCAGGTTCGCGGCACCGAGGGCCTGGTCCACGATATCCAGATCCCCGAGCAGCTCCACCGCGCTCCGATAGGGATCGGCCGGAGCCACCGCCGACCGGGGTTCCAGCGCCTTTCCGGCGTCGACAGCGAGATCGCTGGCGGTCGCGGCCAGCCGCGCGTACACGCCGGTCAGCGCGCGGCGAAACGGCTCCTCGGCGCGACTGGGGGCCCGATCAGGCGAACGACCGGCNNCCGACGGCATGCACCTGCGCGAGGTAGTGCTCGAGGACCACCACCGCTTGACGGGCCATGGCCTGCTTCGTTACGTCGTGGGTGACGTGCGGATTGCCGTCGCGGTCACCACCTATCCAGCTGCCCACCCGCAGGAAGGGCGCCACTTCCACCTCGCGACCGAGCGCGTCCTCGAGCGCGGCGTAAATCCGCGGGATGACCGTCAGGAACGTCGAGCGGAAAAAACCGATTCCATTGTCGATCTCATCAGCAACCGTGGGCTTGGCGGGGCGCAGCTCGCTGGTCTTCCACANNAGCCGCGTGATGATCTTGCGGGGAGTCACACCCGCGGCGCGCAGGCGTGCCAGCGCCGCGTCGACGCTTTCGGCACCCGCCTGATGCGCGGCATCAGCGCCGGCTGCCCGCAGGGCGATCGCGCGCGTGCGACGCAGGTGCAGATCCTCGGCGATGTTGGCCAGATGGTGGAAGTAGCTGAAAGCCCGAACGACATTTGTGGCCTCGGACGCGTCGAGGGCTCCGATGGTCGATTCGAAACCAGTCAGACTGTCGATGTCGTGATCCCGACGGTAGCGGACCGCCGCGCGGCGGATCTGCTCCACCAGATCGAACATCGACGGTCCCGCGTGCTCGCGAATCGTATCTCCCAACAAACGGCCCAACAACCGGATGTCCTCACGCAGAGGACTGTCCTGGTCATTCTTTCGTTTATCGCGGGCGCGTGGTGGCGATTCGGGCATCGGGGCTCAAAACGGAAATGTACTTCATTCACATTTCGATCGTGTAAGGC
>PMNO01000353.1:0-1598 GCA_003161835.1 Myxococcales bacterium
AGCGTCGGTGCGCGTGAAGCGATACTCCACACTGGCTTCCAGACAAACCGTTCGCCAGCGATCGCGAAACGCCTGCGACTCGCGCTTGAACGCTTGGGCCAGGTCAGGCGCCTGCGCGAGCAACGTCCGCGTGTCACCTGGTTCCATGCCCTCAAAGAAGATCAGATCATCAAAGGGCAGCTCCACCTCGTCGGGATCGAGCAGATGGAAGAGCGCCACGTCGTGTCCGCGCGCGCGCAGCTGGCGCAAACGTCCGGGCAAGGCGCCGTGCACTTCGTTGCTGGGATCATCCGGCTCGCTGTCGAGCAGGTCAGTCATAACAATGATGAGGCTGCGCTTGTCGATGAGCTCGCCCAGGTGGCCAAGGGCGAGCGCCGCATCGGTGCGGCCCGCAGGCTGGGCCGTTTCCAACACGCGGAACACCTCGCGGATTTGTCCGGGCCGGGTCGAGGGCGGCAGGAAGCTGCGCGCCTTCTCGTCGAAAAGTAGCAGCCCCGCGGCGTCGCCCTGCTGGCCGACCAGATAGGCCAGCGCGCTCGCCAAATAGCCCGCGTAGTCGAGCTTGGACACGCCCCGCCGGCGATAGCCCATGGAGGCCGAGGCATCGAGCACGAGAAAGGTGTGCATCTCGGTCTCGTCCTCGAAGCGCTTGATATAGGTGCGGCCGATGCGTGCCGCGGCCTTCCAGTCAATGTGGCGAATGTCATCGCCGGGCGCATATTCCTTGTGTTCGGCAAATTCGATCGAGCTTCCGGTGTGGCGGTTGTGGTGCAGCCCCACGAACGCACCCTCGACGATCACCCGCGCCCGGACGGACAGCGATGCCAGCTTCGCCAGTTCCGTCGGGTCTAAAAGGCGCGGGCGTGTTTGAGGCGGCAACACGGTTTTGTAGCGGTCTGGCTACGCCGGTCGCACGGCTTCCATCAGCCGCTCGACGAGCGATCGCGCCGTCACGCCGTCCGCCTCGGCGTGGAAATTCGGCAGCACCCGATGCACCAGCACGGGCATCGCCAACGCGCGGATGTCCTCCACGGACACGGCATAACGGCCCGCGAGGATGGCGCGTGCCTTGGCGGCCAGCACCAGATATTGCGAGGCCCGCGGTCCCGCTCCGAACGACACGTACCGTCGGATGGTTTCGGGCGCGGTGGGCTCGGCCGGGCGCGTGGCGCGGCAGATCGCGACCGCGTGCTCGACCACGTGCGGCGCCACCGGGACGCGCAGCACCAGGTCTTGTAGNNTCGACGTTGATCTGAAACATGAACCGATCCAGCTGCGCCTCGGGCAATGGATAGGTCCCCTCCTGCTCGATCGGATTCTGGGTGGCGAACACCAGGAATGGCTGGGGTAGCTCGTAGGTGTGGCCCCCCGCNNTCGGGCGTGAATTGAACCCGTCCGAACGAGAGCGCCAGCACGTCGGACAGCGTTTGGATGAGCATCGTCTTGGCCAAACCCGGGACGCCGACGAACAGGCAGTGCCCGCGCGCGAACAACGCCACCAGGAGATGCTCGATGACGGCATCCTGGCCCACGATGCGCTTGCCAATCTCGGTGGAGATGGCGCGACGCGCTTCCGCAATCTCGCGGACGGCGTCCAG
>PMNO01000353.1:1655-5573 GCA_003161835.1 Myxococcales bacterium
CCGGGGTCGAGTTCCGAAACCGGCCCGAGTTTTCGAATCCCCCATTCGAATCCCCCAAAAGGCGAATCCCCCAAAGGAGCCTGGAAAAATGCGTGTGAATTCTACGGCAGCGATCGATTCCCTTCGTGCCGGGCCGACGGCGATCCGGTCGGCCTCGGTGGCCTTGCTGATGCTGCTTCTGGCTGCGTCAGCCGGTTGTGCTCCCGCGGACTCGGCGCCGGGCCAGCCGTCGGGCGCGTCAGGCGGCGCGGGAACCGGCGGCGCAGGGACGACGGGGGGCGCACCGGCGACCGGTGGCTCGTTCGCTGGTAGCGGTGGCACCATGGGTTCCGCGACCGGCGGCGCCAGCACCGGCGGNNCGGGGGCGGGGGTGCGGCCGCGCCGCCCTCCACCGATCCGACGACGTTTGGGCTCAATGGCCCCTCCAAGTGCGCCGGCAGCCCTTTCGCCATCTGCGAGGACTTCGAGGCCACGGCGGTGGGGGCCATACCGACGGGCTGGACCAAGGAAGGCGCGTGGGGCGTGGCGGTCGCGGCCACCGAAAAGGCGCGCGGTGCGCACTCCCTGCAGATCCAGGTGGGTGCCGACAACAACGGACGCGGCTTCATCAACAAGACCAAGGCGCAACTGGGAGACCTCGCAATCAAGCACTTTGGAAGAATCTTCTTCAAGCTTCAGAAACCGCCCACCAAGTTCGTGCATTGGGACTTCTTTCACGGAGGCGGACCCTTGGGCGGGGTCAACAACGACGTACGCTGGGGATTCACGGGGACGGGAACGTTCTTTTATCTCTACAATGTTCAGCATTCGCCCGGCGGCGAACTGGGGAACAATGCGCCGGACAAGCTGGTCATCGATACCTGGACCTGCGCGGAATGGTCGCTTGATTCCACGGTCGCGGGCGGCGGCGAATCGCAGTTTTGGTTGAACGGGACCGAGGTCCCTTCGCTTCATCGCACCGGAGCCAAGGCTGTGATTCCCGTCTTCAACCAGTTCGGCATTGGCTGGGAGCTGTTCAACGCGACCGACAGCACATCCATCGCCTATATCGATGAGGTTGTCTTCGACGGCGCGCGCATCGGCTGCAACAACTGACGATTGCTCGTCACGGGACCGGTGCCGGCGCGTCGAGCATCTCCTTGCCGGATCCCTACGCGTTGCGTGCGTGCGCAAGCGACGCGACGAGACGCGCTCCGCGAGGACCGCGACCCTCGAGGGTCAGCGTGCGCACGCCTTGCGGCGTGGAGGAGATCTTGACGTGGAGGCGGTCCTCGGGCACGGCGCCGGGGAACAGGTCGACCCATTCGATCACGATCGCGGCGTCGTCGAAAATTTCGTCGAGACCCAGCTCGGCCACTTCGGCCGCGTTGCGCAGACGGTAGAAGTCCGCGTGCACGAAGGGGACGCGCGCGGGGTGCTCGTTGACCAGGGCAAATGTCGGGCTGGTCACCTGGCGATGGGCGGCCACCTCGAGACCTTCCGCTATGCCCTGTGCCAGGGTGGTCTTTCCGGCGCCCAAGGGGCCCGCCAGCCCGACGACGTCGCCGGCGACCATGGCACGGCCAAGAGCGCGACCGAGCGTCATCATGTCGTCGGCGGTGGCGGCCGCTATTTCAATGGGTTCGAGCGTCATGCCGGGGCCTGAGCGAAACGAGGGCGGGGGCCAGTGTGGCCCGGGGGGCCCACCGTTTCAACTGTTTCTGCTATCGTGATCGGCGTTGCGTCCTCGTCTGTATTTGGTGGCCGGGTTCCTTGTCGCCATGGTCTGGGCGGTGTTGTCCGCGGTCGTCCCGGCCGACGCCAGCGCGCAGGCCTTGGTCCCTCACGTTTTGGCGCGCACGTACCACGCGATGGGAACCGACGTCGTTCTGACGGCCTACACGGCCAGCGACAAGAGCGCCGAGGAGGCGTTCGGCGCGGCGTTCGACGAGATTCGGCGCATTGAACGCCTGATGACCGACTGGGAGTGGCCCGGACAGCCTCCGTCGGATGTCCTGCGCGTCAACGCCGGGGCGGGAGGCCAGCCGGTGAAGGTCTCCGACGAAACACTCGCGGTGATCGCCAAATCGCTGGAGATGTCGCGCGCGTCCGGCGGCGCGTTCGACATCACCTACGCGGCCATGCGCGGGCTGTGGAAGTTCGACGAGGATCTGGAGAAGCGCGTTCCCCCCGCGGCCGAAATCGCGCGCCGCCGCCGCCTCATCAACTGGCGCGATGTCATCGTGGACCGCGCGGGCAAGACCATCAAATTGCGGCGCAAGGGAATGCGCCTGGGCCTGGGCGGTATCGCGAAAGGCTACGCGGTCGATCGCGCTTCGGCGGTGCTCCGCGATTTTGGCCTGAGCAATTTCATGGTTCAGGCGGGCGGCGATCTGTATGTGTCCGGGCAAAAAGGACCGGCCAACTGGATGGTGGGCGTGCGCGATCCGCGCGGCGGCCTCCGCGATGTCATCGCGCGGATGCCGATCATGGACCATGCCTTCTCCACCGCCGGTGACTATGAACGCGCGTTCGTCCTGGACGGCAAGCGCTACCACCACATCATCGATCCCAAGACCGGCTACCCGGCGACAGCATCACGCGGGGTGACCATCCTGGCCCCGAACGCGTTCTTGGCCGACGCGCTTGACGACGCGGTGTTCATCCTGGGACCGCAAAAGGGGATTGCGCTGTGCGACAAATTCCCCGACACGGCAACCGTGGTTGTCGACGCGCACAACAAGGTGTGGATGTCCCCGTCACTACGGGGCAAGCTGGTATTAACCGGCGAGCCGCGCGACGGCATCTGACTCCATGTCTAAATCAACATCGCAATCTGAATCAACCGACGTCGCCATCGTGGGCGGCGGCGTGATGGGTTGCGCCGTGGCGTGGCGTCTGGCCCAGCGCGGGGTGCGCGTGACCGTCATCGAGCGCGGGATTCCGGGGGCCGAGGCATCGAGCGCCGCGGCGGGTATGCTGGCGCCGCAGATGGAGGCCGCGGGGCCCGGCCCCATGTTGGACATGGGACTGCGCAGCCGCGCGCTGTATCCGTCGCTGGCCGTCGAGCTGGCGGACGCGACCGGCATCGACATCGGCTACGTGAAATCCGGCGTGCTCGCGGTCGCGCTGACGGAAGAGGATGAACGGGGGCTCGGGATGCGGCGAATCTGGCAAACCGCGCGCGGCATGCGGGTGGAGGCACTGTCAGGCGCCGCCGCTCGAGCGCGCGAGGCGGCCCTGGGGGAGGCCGTGCGTTCCGCGCTGTTCTTTGCCGATGACGCGCAGGTGAACCCGCGCGCCCTGGCGCGCGCTCTTTCGCAGGCAGCCGCCGCGGCGGGAGCCCGATTCTTGGAGGGCCGTTACGTAAGGCGCGTGTGCACACAAGCGGGCGTCGCCACCGGCGTCGGGCTGGACGGCGACACGCTCGATGCGGGGGCCGTGGTGGTCGCGGCGGGGAGCTGGTCGGGGCTGGTGGAAGGGGCGGGCGTGCCCCCGTCCGTCGTGCGCCCGGCGCGCGGCCAGCTGGTGGCCATCGAGACCAGGCCGCCGCTTTTCCGTCACGTCCTATCCGTGCACGGTCGCGGCTACCTGGTCCCGCGCCGCGACGGAACCGTCGTGGCCGGCAGCACCGTCGAGATGGTGGGCTTCCGCAAGGAGGTGACCGTGGGCGGCCTGGCCGCCATCTTGGCGCTGGCCCAGACGTTGGTACCAGCGCTGGCGGAAGCGCCCGTCGTGCAGTCCTGGTCAAACTTTCGTCCGTACACCGAAGATCAGCTACCGGTCATCGGGACCACTGCCGTCCGGGGTTTGGTCCTGGCCACGGGCCACTACCGCAACGGCATCCTGCTGGCGCCGGTCACGCTGATCGACATCAACATGGGCCTGGCGGTGGCGCTGAAGGCGTTCGCCGCCGCGGTGCTCGGCGGCATCGGCAAC
>PMNO01000593.1 GCA_003161835.1 Myxococcales bacterium
GAGGTGAGCGATTTCACGGGCGCCCCCGAGATTCTCGACGGTCGCGTGAAGACGTTACACCCGCGAATTCACGGAGGCCTTCTGGGTCGTCCCACCGAACAGCATCGCAGCGAAATGCAGAAGGCGGGTCTGTCCCCCATCGATCTGGCCGTCGTCAACCTCTACCCTTTTCGCGAAGCCGTGGCTCGTGGCGCCGCGTTCGACGAGATCATCGAGAACATCGACATCGGTGGCCCCGCCATGATTCGGTCGGCCGCCAAGAACCACGAACGCGTCGCGGTCGTCGTCGATCCGGCCGATTACGCCCGGGTCGCTCGCGAGATCGAGACCGAGGGGGAAGTGTCGGCACAGCTTCGCTTCGAGCTCGCCTGCAAGGCGTTCGCGCACACCGCCGCCTATGACGGCGCGATCGCGTCTTACTTGTCCCGCCTGCCGGCACCCGGGGCCGAGCCGGTGGAGTTTCCCCGCAGCCAGCACTGGTCGGCCACCCTGGCNNCTGTCGTACAACAACATCCTGGATCTGGACGCCGCCATGCGACTCGGCGCCGAGTTCGCCGGGCCCGCGGTCGCCATCATCAAGCATACGAACCCGTGCGGGTGCGCTGTTTCCGAGGCGGGGGTTCTTACGGCGTACCGCATGGCGCGCGAAACCGATCCGGTGTCGGCTTTCGGGGGCATCGTGGCGATCAATCGGCCGGTGGATGCCGAGCTGGGGCGTGAGATGAGCGAGACCTTCCTCGAATGCGTGATCGCGCCCAGCTACGCGCCCGAAGCGCTGACCATCCTGGCGGGCAAGAAGAATTTGCGCTTGCTGGCCTACGATTTCAGTGCCGCCGCGGCACGGGAACGGCGCGGGGAGGGTGCGCTGGAATTGCGCAGCGTCTCCGGGGGATTTCTGGTCCAGGCGCGCGACATGGTGACGTCCGCCGCCACCGACGCCAAGGTGGTCTCCAAGCGGGCGCCGTCGGAGTCGGAGCTGAACGATCTGGATTTCGCATGGCGCGTGGCCAAGCACATCAAATCGAACGCGATCGTGTTTTGTCGCGGTGGCCGCACGCTGGGCGTGGGCGCGGGGCAAATGTCGCGCGTCGATTCGGTTCGGATCGCGGTCGCCAAGGCGCGGTCATCCTTGGTTGGGTCGGTGTTGGCTTCCGACGCCTTCTTTCCGTTTCGCGACGGGGTGGACGAGGCGGCGAAGGCCGGGGCGTCCGCGATCGTGCAGCCGGGCGGATCCTTGCGCGACGAAGAAGTCATCGCGGCGGCCGACGAATACGGTATCGCCATGATTCTCACCGGCGAGCGGCACTTCCGGCACTAGATCCTCGGCTGCTTCGTTCGTCTCGAACCATGGNNGGCAACCCCGGTATCGCGCGCTTGCCCCGGGTTCGGGTCGCGCCCGTGGACGCGGATGACGCGGCCGCGGTGGTCGCGCTGGCGCGGGCCGAGACGATCGATCTGGTGATCTGTGGTCCAGAGGGCCCCCTCAGCAACGGATTGGGGGACGCGATTCGTGCCGCCGGGATCGCGTTCTTCGGCCCGTCGCGCGCGGCGGCCGAGATCGAGGGGAGCAAGGCGTTCGCCAAACGGCTCATGGCGCAGGCCAACGTTCCCACCGCGGCCTTCGGCGTGTTCGACGATGTGGCCGCCGCCGAACGTTTCATCGACGCACAGCCGGGACCGGTGGTCGTGAAGGCCGACGGCCTTTGCGCGGGCAAGGGGGTGGTCGTCGCGGCCACAAAGGAAGAATCGCGGGCGGCCGTGCGCCGGATGATCGGGGAGGGTGAGTTCGGCGCGGCGGGCGCGCGGGTGGTGCTGGAGGAGCGATTGTTCGGGCGCGAGGTCTCGCTCATGGCGCTCTGCGATGGGGAACGGCTCGCGCTGCTCCCATCGGCCGAGGATCACAAGGCCGTGTTCGACGGCGACCGCGGCCCCAACACGGGAGGCATGGGGACCTGTTCGCCGTCGCCGCTGGTCGACGACGCTCTGGCAGATGACATCTTGACTCGAATTTTCAAGCCTACCGTCGCGGCGATGAGCCGGATGGGGCGGCCGTTTCAGGGACTGCTGTACGGCGGCCTCATGCTCACCGCCGATCGGGGCCCGATGGTCATCGAATGGAACTGTCGTTTCGGGGATCCGGAGACTCAGGTCGTGATGGTTCGCTTGCAAGACGACCCCTTGCCCTGGCTGGAAGGCGCCGCCGCCGGCCGATTGCCAGAAGGGACCTTGCGCAGCACCCCGGGGGCCGCGGTTTGCGTGGTGCTGGCGGCAGCCAACTATCCCCGCGCGCCGCGCACCGGTGATGTGATCTCCGGTCTGCCGGCGGACGGAACGGAGACCGCGGCGGGCGTGGTGGTCTTTCACGCGGGCACGCGGAGTTCCTCCGTTGCCGATGCGGCCGGACTGGTAACCTCCGGCGGGCGGGTGCTAGGAATCACGGCACGTGGGGCGGATGTGGCCGAGGCGCGCGTCCGCGCGTACGGAGCCATCGGAACGGGGGCGGGCCAGATACACTTCGCGGGTATGCAATTTCGCACTGACATAGGAGAACGAGGAAAATCATGAGCCTTGACGTCGCGATCATGATGGGATCGAAATCGGATCTGGAAACCATGCGCCCCGCCGCCACGGTCCTGGCTGCCCTGGGGCTGGTCACCGAAGTGCGGGTGTTGTCCGCCCACCGAACACCAGCCGAGACCGCAGCGTTCGTGCGCGACGCGGGCCTGCGTGGCTGCAAGGTCTTCATCTGCGCGGCCGGGGGCGCGGCCCATCTGGCGGGAGCGGTGGCCGCCCACACCACGCGCCCGGTGATCGGGGTGCCGATCGCCGCCGGTACATTGGGGGGATTCGATGCCTTGCTGTCCACGGTCATGATGCCCCCCGGGATGCCGGTGGCGACGGTGGCGGTGGGGGGCGCCCAGAACGCCGGCCTGCTGGCGGCGCAGATTATCGCGATTGGCGATCCGGCCTTGGCGGCGAAGGTGGACGCGGAGCGCGCGACCCGCCGAGACGCGGTGTTGAAGTCCGATGAAGAGGTACGCGCGGAGTTCGCGGCCGCAAAAAAGAAGATCGGCTGAGACCGAGGCGCATGTGACGCACGCGTTTCCCGAAGAGATTGCTTTTGCCGCCGAGGCGATCCGCCGGGGTGAGGTGGTGGCGTATCCAACCGAAACTTTTTATGGGCTCGGCGTCAATGCGCTGGACGAGCTGGCGTTGGTACGTTTGCGGCTGCTCAAGGGGCGCGACGCCGACAAGCCCATCTCGTTGTTGGTGAAGGGCCCCGAGATGTTGGATCGGCTGTGCAAGAGCGTGCCCCCGCTGGCGCGGCGCTTGATGGCGGCCTACTGGCCAGGGCCGCTGACCCTGGCGTTGCCGGCGCGCGGTGATCTGCCGCCGCCCCTCGTGGCGGATGGTTTCGTGGCCGTGCGCGAGTCGTCGCACCCCACGGCGGAGGCCCTGGTGGTCGCGTTTGGCAGCCCCGTGACCGCGACCAGCGCCAATCCCGCGGGCGAACCGCCCGCAACGAACCCCGAGCAAGTCGAGGACATGTTTCAGGGGCGCTGCCGCGTGATTCATGGCGGCGTCACGCCGGGCGGGGCGCCCAGCACGCTGGCGCGCGTGCGGGGGGGGCGCTTGGAGATCCTGCGCCAAGGGGCCCTGCGCATCAAGGTGGATTGACATGGCGGACATCGCACCATTCCGGGGACTGCGCTACGACCTGTCGCGCGGTGAAGATGCTGCGTCCTTGCTGGCCCCTCCGTATGACGTCGTCTCGGACGCCGACCGCGCGGCGCTGGAGGCGCGCGATCCCCACAACGTGATCCGGCTGGAATTGCCGCGCGGCGACGGCGACGCGAAGTATGAAAACGCCCGCCATTTGCTGGACGCCTGGATGGCCGACGGCATCCTGCGCACGGACGATCGGCCCGCGATCTATGTCTACGAACAACAGTTCCGCGCCTCCGTGCCGGGAGCTTCCGCGCGGGATTTCGCGCGGCGCGGATTCTTCTGCCGCCTGCGCCTGGAGCCTTTTTCCGCGCGGGTGGTGTTGCCCCACGAAAATACGCTGGCGGCACCCAAGGCGGATCGCCGCAAGCTGATGCGCGCCACGCGGACGCACCTGTCACCGGTGTTTGGCCTCTACCGCGATCCCGCCGGGGACACGGCGTCTCTGCTGGCCGAGGTGGACGCCACCGTCCCCGCGCTGGATGCCACGACGGGGGACGGGTGTCGACATCGCCTGTGGCCGGTGACGAATCCCGCGGCGACAGCGCGGTTCGTGAGCACGCTCGCGGGCCGGCAGGTGATGATCGCCGATGGTCATCATCGCTACGAGACCATGCTGGCCGTGCGCGACGAGCTCCGGCCGGCCGAGGCGCCCGCGGGTGGGGCGGCGGCGGACTGGGGGTGCGTGTTTCTCGCCCGCGCCGAGGATCCGGGGTTGCTGGTACTTCCGACGCACNNGGACGCCGCGGTCATCGAAGAACGTCTGGTGGCGGAGGGACGGCGACGCGTCACCTTCGCGGTGCGCGCCGCTGGTAAACCCGGGACGTTGTGGCTGGGGCTGCGCGCGGACGCGAACTTGTCGTCGCTGGGACCGCCGGCGCTGCGGGGCCTGGACGTCAGCGTCCTGCACGGTCTGGTGCTGGGGCCCATGCTGGGAATCGACGCCGCCGCGATGGCGCGCCAATCCTTCCTGGGATACACGCATGACACCAACGAGGCGCTCGGTGAGGTCACGGGTGGCCGCGCTCAGGCTGCCTTTCTGATGAACGCCACCCCGGTCGAGCAGGTGCTGTCGGCGTGCGAGGCGGGTTTCGTCCTGCCGCAGAAATCGACCTATTTTCAACCCAAGCTGGGAACGGGGTTGGTCATGTACCGGATCGACGGAATGGCCTGAATCCGTCATGCCCGCTCCCCATCTCGATGCGACCATGGCCCCTGTCGCGGCGTTTTCTCGCGACATCGCCAGCGAGGTGACCGTGGATACGCTGTCGCGCGGGCGCGTGACGCTCCTGCAACCGGCGCGGGGGTTCCGGTCGAGCCTCGATCCGGTGCTACTGGCTGCCTTCATCGGGCCTCCGATCGGAAGGTTCGTCGATATTGGCTGCGGCACCGGCGCGCTGGCGTTCTTGTTGGCGGTAGCAGATGACGAGGCCTCTGGGGTGGGGGTCGAGATTCAGCCGCGATTGGCTCTCCTGGCGAGCGCGGGTCTGGCGCGCAACCCGTTCGCGCATCGGCTCGAGGTCCTGCACGCCGACGTACGGACGACGGCGGGGCGCCCGCCGCTGCTGGCCGGATCCTTCGACGTGGTCGCGACCAACCCTCCTTATCGCGCCGTATCCGCTGGCCAGCCGTCGCCGGATCCGGAGCGTGCGCAGGCCAACCACGAGGTTTCCTTGACCCTGAACGAATGGTTGGATGCGGCCACCCTGCTGGTGAAGACGACCGGGCGGGTCGCGGCCATCTACCCGGCCGATCGGATGCCCGAGCTACTGTCCGGATTGCGGCGGCGGCGGTTAGCGCCGACGCGGCTGCGGCTGGTGCGGCCGAGGGACAATCAGCCTGCGTCACGTGTATTGGTCGAGGCGCGTGTTTCGGGCGAATCTCTGGCTCTGGTTCACGAGCCGCCCCTCGTGGTCCACGAAGAATCGCCCGGCGGGTACTCACGGGAAGTGCGCGGCATGTTGGGCGAGCTGCCTCCGCCCTGGGGAGCCCGCGCGCCCGGATGGTAATACGGTCGCAGACGGTTCAAGATTCTCCGATTCATGATCCATGATCGCGGCGAAGTGCCGGCCGCTTCTGATCGGGCGCGGTTGGTTCTCACGGGGCTGTTCGTTTTGCTCGCGGCGGGTGCCTGGCAGTGCAGCGATCTTTCCGTCCACAAGCCGGGTGACGAGTCCGTTTCCGTACCGCTGGACCGGTCGGAACCGCCGGCCGCGTCGCAAGGGTCGAGACCCGGCCCGGCCGGGGTTCCCAAGCCATCCATTGTCGTGGCTCCGACCACCCCGAGCCCGCGCAGCCCGCCGAGCCCGCCGAGCGGGAAGCCCACCCAAGCCCCACCTCCGGCTCCAGCCCCGTCCGCGCTCGCGCAACCAGCCGCCCTGACGCCCCGAACCGATCCTCCCAGCGAAGCCCGCGCACTGTCACGGGCGTTCGCGAATGTGGCGCGGGCCCTTGGCCCAAGCGTGGTGCGCGTCGACGTGGAGGTCACGCATCCGGGCGCGGATGAGGAGGGTGACGAGGACGGCCCCGATCCCCGGGACTTGCCCCCGTCGTTGCGCCGCTTCTTTCGCTTTGGGCCGCCCGCCGACCCCGGGCCACAACGGGGCACGGGTTCGGGCATTGTCCTCGATGGCGCGGGCGACATCGTGACCAACCGGCACGTGGTGGCGCATGCCTCGAAGGTCAACGTCATATTTCCCGATGGCCGCGAGCTGTCGGCGAAGGTCGTGGGAACCGATAGCCAGACCGATGTCGCGGTGGTGCGGCTGGACAATGTGCCGGCGGGGTTGGTGGCCGCGCGCCTCGGTGATTCCGACAAGCTGGATGTCGGCGAGTGGGTGCTGGCCGTCGGCAGTCCCCTGGGTCTCGACCAGACGGTCACGGCCGGGATTGTCAGCGGCAAGGGGCGGGTTGGTCGCCACGTTCAAATGTCGGGGGAACGGGTGCGCCGGTACATCCAGACGGACGCCAAGATCAATCCGGGCAATTCAGGCGGACCATTGGTCAACCTCGGCGCCGAAGTCGTCGGAATCAACACGCTGATCAATACCGGCCCGGGCGGCGCCTATGGTTTCGCCATCCCCATCAATCAAGTGCGTCGGGTGGCGGAGGCCCTGATTCGGGATGGCCGGGTGCGCTATCCCTATCTCGGTGTCTTGCTGGGCGACGTGAAGGAACTGGAGGCGGACAAACGCACCCGGCTGTCGCGGTATGGCGGCACGCCAGCCTCGGGAGCGTTCGTCAATCAGGTGACCCCCAGCAGTCCGGCGGCGCGGGCCGGGCTGCGTGCCGACGACATCATCACCGAGATCGACGGACAGCTGATGGAGGGCGCGGGCGACGTCATCGACTATGTCTCCACGCGCGACATTGGCGCGAAGGTGCAGGTTGCCTACGTGCGCGAAGGAAAGAAGGCGGGGGTTCCGGTGGTGCTCGCGGAGCTCCCGTCCCCCGGCGGCGATCCGCGCGACGGCGAAGACGACGCCCCCGTCTTCGGCCTCACCTTGCAGACCCTGACTCCGCGCCTCGCCGAATCGCTCGGGTTGCCGACCACGTTGACGGGGGCGGTCATCGTCGAAGTTTCACAAGATCGGCAAGATCGACAAGACCGACGGGATCGCAAGGATCGCCTGTCCGTGGGCGACGTCATCGTCGAGATCGATCGAAGGGCCGTGAGCTCCGCCGAGGAGGCCAAAGCAATCTTGCGGACACGGAGAAAGGCGGGACACGTGGCGCGGGTTCGGGGAAAGCGCGGTGTCCATTTCGTGACGATCGGAGAGGCCACGCCGTAGCTCACGGGCTGGGCGAAAAGCCTGATCGTGTTGCTTGGGGCTGGTGTCCGGCGATGGATGCATTACCGTAGCGGCCCCGTGCTGGCCTGGCCTCGCTTTCCTTCCCGTCGCGTTGTCGCGATCACGATCGCGATCACGATCGCGCTCGCCGCGATCGCTCCGGCCGCGCGCGCTCTCGACAAGCAGGGAGCGGCACATCGGAACGATGGCGCGGCCGGACCGGCCCAACCGGTTCCGGGATTGGAGGTGTCCGGACAATTGTTCTTCGGGGTCTTGCCGTACAACCCCAGCTACGCGGCCCGCCCCGACAATACCGGCCACGCGTTGCTCCGATGCGGCGGTCACGCGGACATCAATCTCCTCGGCGAGCGGTTGTTCGTGCCCCTGGATCTGAATCTCTTTTCGGACGGAGACGCCTCCCCCGTGCGTCCGTCCGAGGTCGATTTCATCGGCGGCCTTGCTTCGGCCTGGGACGTGCCCGGTGGCTCGGCCGAGATCGGAGCGCGCGCGGAGGTGGACACCAACGCCGACGGACGCGCAGCCCGGCTCGGGGGGCGACAGGCATACGCGGATGTCAGGGGACGTTACGTGGTTTCGCTCGGCCGCCAGCTGCCCGCGATAACATCGGCGCTGGCGCAAGGCGACGTGGCGGGTTGGTTGACCTTGGGGTGGTTCGCGTGGAACCCCACGTACTACGCCCGTCCCGACAACAGCGGCAAGGCGTTGCTCCGCTATGCCGCGCACGCCGACGTTTCATTCTGGCGCCATCGGTTGGCGATCCTGGCGGACGCGACGTTCTTCACCGACCGCACGGCCAACCCCGTTCGCCCCTCCGAGCTGGATCTGACGCTGGGAGCATCGCTGGCACTCGGTCCGTGGGCTCTTCAGGTGGCGTTCGAACGCGATATGCCCACGGACGACCGCGGCGTCACCAGGCTGGTTCAGCAGATGGTCATGGTCCAGGGGTCTTGGTCCTTCGCCTGGAACGCCACCGGTCGAATGCCCTGATCAGGCGCCCGGCCCGGCTCAGTTCGTGGGTCCGAGCGCCAGGGGGCTGGCAAGCCCCATCCGGTAGACTCCGAAGTATCCGGCCGCCACGTAGGCGCTGTCGCCCGCGAAGACGATGTGGGTCGCCCATCCCAACGTGCGCAGAAACTGCCGTCCCGTGGGATGGCTGGGATCCGACACGTCCACGGCCAGAATTCCATCGCCCGCCACGTTCACGAACAGCTGGCCTTCGTGGGTCCCCATGAATTGCACGCCCTGGGTCCCGGTTGGCTGATCGTAGACGTTCTTGAACGAGAACTGGCTCAGATCAAACGCGATCTGGCGATCCGATTGCTGGTCGATCTGCTCGGCGATGGTCAGGGCGCTGGTCTTGGTGGCCACGCCCCCTCCCACACCCACGCTGGTGGCGGGTCCACTGGTCGCCACGCCGTATCCATAGTAGTAGCCAGGTCGGGCGTTCACGAACAGAGCGTTGCCATCGACCACGAGATCACTGACATAGCGGTCTGAAAAACGGGTGGTCGAGCGGAGCTCGGCGACCGCGTGTCCGTCGGCCGCGGTGGCGGCGCGCAGGAGATTGAGCCGGGTGTCGCTCCGATAGGATGTTCCCCCCTGACCGTCCGCGACGGTGTAGTTCACGTTGTCCGAGGTCAGATAGGCCCGCTGGCCCGATGCGTGAATCCAGCTGCGCACCAGCTGTCCGGGCAGGTTCACGGCTCCTTCGCCGACCCATCCGGCGCCGCTCTGATGAAAACGCTGAGCGTAGTTGCGCGTCTTCGTGATCGTGGTGCCGTTGCTAGAAGTCGGCGTCAAGTAGTCCGCGAACGTCAGGAAGCGCCCACTCGGATCCCCGGCATCGGGGACCAGTCCCATGAAGTAGCCATTGGCGCGCGTGGTGACATCGGTCAGCGTCACCGTCGGTTTGGTGGCATCGGTGAGATCAAGCGATGTCAATCGCGTCGTCGGCGTCTTGCCGGTGGCGTCCCACCCCTGGTCCAGGAAGACGAGCGCGTTGGTGGTGTCCGTCCAGCTCGACTGTCCAAAATTGAACCAGTAGCCCCACCCGACGCCGCAATAGAAGGGATAGTACGGGTACAACGAGCCCGGGATGTCCGTGGTGCCCGCCAGGCGCGGCGCCGTGGGGTCGGCCAGGTCGAACACCAGAACGTTTGTGGTCGGCGTGGCAACCGACTTCGATACGGACAACACGTACAAGCTTTCCCCGCAGAGGCTGGTGTGGAACATCCAGAAGCTCGGGTTGCTGGGCGAGATCGATCACTACTGCGGCGTCTTCTGGTGGAAGCAGTCGGTGGCGTCCAATCCCGCGTACCCCACATGCACGGTCACGTTCTCCGGCAATTGGAACGATCAGGATGTCGTCTGGCTGCACATTGGCGCCTCGGCTATCGGCAAGACGGTGTTCGGCGGGCAGGACAGCAGCAATACCATCGCGCGGCATTTCGCCAATTTCATCAAGGAGAATGCTTCCGCCGTCAGCAATCTCAAAAAAACCGCGCCGCATGTCTGCGGCACCGGTGAACGCGCCTTTTTCATGCCCGAAGAGTTCGCTTTCAATCAAACCTTCCGGAATAGCACCGCAATTCACCGACACAAGAGCTTGTTTC
>PMNO01000431.1 GCA_003161835.1 Myxococcales bacterium
GCCGCGAAAGTCGCCTCGGTGAGGGGCGTGGCCGACTGCCGCAGCTCGTACCGCGCCGCCGTGCCGTCGTACCCGTCGTCGCCCGGGGCCACCCAGGTCAGATCCGCTTCCAGGGCCGGCGTCAACGCGTAAGTCTCGAACTCGCCCATCTGGGCGTAGGCCGCGGTGCCCACGGCGGGGCCCCGCTTGGTGATGTTGATCCGCACGTAGCGCGCGTAGGTCACGGGAGCCGACCAGTCGTCCCACTTGCCGAACGTTCCGGTCAATCCGGCCACGTGGACCGCCGCCGTCCAGTTGACCTTGTCGATGCTGGTCTGGATGTCGAAATCCTGGGGATAGCTGCCGATGAGATCCAGCGTCGAAGGGTTCGAGCGAAAACGCACCAGCGGTTGCACGCTGCCGTAGTCGAGGATCACCCACCCGGGCGCCGCGACCGGGCCGCCCAGCGTCATCCACGACGTCGACACGTCGCCATCGATCAAGTTGGCCGCGGCCCTCTGCGTGCTGAGCTCGTCGGACACGGAATCGATGCGCGCCGAGAGCTTGATCGACGCTGCTGAAAAGCGCGCGGCCAGGTCCTGCGCGCTGGCGGGGGGCGTGTGATCGTCGCCGTTGGCCGGCATCGCCCAGACGATGTTCGATACTCCGCCCGCCGCTCCGTGGCTGTCGATCGCGCGGATGGCCAGGTAGACGGTGTGGCCGATCGGCAGCTCGCCGACCGCGAAGGTTTCGGTGGTCCCAGCAGGCGCGGGCGCCGGCACGCCCACCACCGCGGTCGCGGTCGCGAAATCGCCCGGGGTCATCGGAACGGTCGATAGGCGCAGGTCGTAGCGGGCGGCCTGGCCGGATTTCCCGTCGGCGCCCGGAGCGGTCCAGGTGAGGTTGATCATCCCGGGATGAACACCCGAGAGGGGATCGACCACCGCCAGATCCGTGATCGTCGAGGGCGGAATCAGCAAAGTGGTGGCGCTGGCCACGTTCGACAGGGGCGACGTGTTGCCCGCCTTGTCGGTGCTCTTCAACGCGAAGTAGTACGTGGTCTCGCCGCCGAGCCCCGAGACGGTCACCGATTCGGGCGCGCCGGCCGTCGACGGCGCGCCGGTCGCGACCGCGGTACCGGCGGCGAAGGTCGCATCCGTCAGCGGCTCCGTTGCCCTTCGCAGATCGTACGACTGGGCGCTGCCGGCGCCGGGATCATCACCAGGCGCGGTGAAGGTCAATCGCAACGCGTCCGGCGTGCTCGAGGCTTCGTGGACCGTCATCTCGGCGATGGACGCGTAGTACAGGCCGGCGGCATGGCGATACGAGCGCAACACGCGCAGGCGTACGAGCGCCGCCAAGGTGGGCGGGAACGCGACGCGAATCTTGTCCGTGGGTGCGACCGCCGCGTTGCGCTGCCCTCCCACCGCGCTCCAGGTCGAGCCGTCCAGCGAGATCTCGACGTCGAAGTCGATCGGGAAGAAGGCGGGGTACGCCGCGTTCGGTACCAGATCGACCGCGTCGATCAGATACGGCATCAACATGCGCACCGACAGGAACTCCTCCTGGGGATCGAGGCGCGCCGGAGACATCCACGCCGTGTCGGGGTTCTCGTCGATGGCGTTGCCCGCGCTCCAGTAGTCGGAGTACGCGCCGCTGCTCGCGTCTATGTCGACCTCGGCGGTTTGTCCCGGCACGACCGCGGCCGCCAGATCGACCACTTGCGGTGGGGCGATCCGATCCAGCGCGACCAGACGCTTCTCGACGGACGCGGCGCTGAGCTGAGTCTTGTTGTTCAACGCGTAGACCACGAAGAAGTACGTCGTGCCCGGGACGAGGCCGGTCACGTGCGCGGTGTTGGTGGTCGCGGCGANNGTCCACGACAGCATGACATCTCGCCTGTCGCCCGGAACGGCGTCGAATCCCGCGGGCGCTGCCGGCGGATGCCCCGCTGCCGCAATGAGGCGCCCCACGTTCAGCCGCCCACCACTGATTGTCTTGCCGGCCAGCGACGGCACGGGGTCGCTCGTGTCCATCAGCTTTTGTTTGACTTCGGAATACGTTGCGTCGGGGCGCACGCTCAGGAACAGCGCGGCGGCGCCGACCACGTGCGGGGTCGCCATCGAAGTCCCGTTCCAGCTGGCGTACGACCCGTTGGGCAGCGAGCTCAAGATGCCGACCCCCGGCGCTCCCAGGTGCACGCGCGTCGCGCCCCAGTTGGAGAAGCTGGCGAGATTGTCGTTCGAATCCGTGGCCGCCACGGCCACGATGTTGTTGCCCGCGTAGTTCGACGGATAGTTCGGGTACGCGTCGTTGTTGTTGGTGCTGTTGCCGGCGGCCGCCACGAACAGACCGCCCGCGTCGGCCAGCGCCTTGATGGCATCCTCGATGTACGAGGCATAGCAGCTGGGCCCGAGGCATCCCCAGCTGGCGTTCACCACCCGCGCCTTCATCTTGGCGGCATAGAGAATTGTCTGCGCGCCCCCAAAGAGCGATCCGCCGCCCGACGCGCCCAGAAATTTCACGGCCTGAATCTTCACGTGCCAGTTGACGCCCACCACGCCGACGCCATTGTTGCCCACGCCGCCGATCGTGCCGGACACGTGGGTGCCGTGGCCGTGATCGTCCATCGGATCGGCGTCGTTGTTGGCGAAGTCCCATCCGTGAATGTCGTCGATGTACCCGTTGCCGTCGTCGTCCTTGCCATTGCCCGGGATCTCGCCGGGATTGGTCCAGACGTTGGCCACCAGATCGGGATGGTTGTAGTCCATCCCCGTGTCGCTGACGGCCACCAGAACGTCCGTGGAGCCCGTGCTCACGTCCCACGCGCTCGGTGCGCCAATCTTCGCCATGCCCCAGAGCTCGCCGAAGCGGGGATCGTTTGGAGTGGCGTAGGTGTGCACCAGATAGCTGCGCTCGGCCTTGGCTATAGCGCCGTCGCCACCCAGGTCCGAGATCGCGCGGTCGGCGTTCACCGAGCCCGGAAGCTGCACGCGGTAGTAGCCCAGGCTCGCCATCGGGCCCACCATCGTGCCCGCCTCGGGCAAGACCTTGCCGCCAACCGCTCCCACCGATTTCGTCAGGTCAGCCAGCGACGAACCGGCCTGCAACTTCACGATGATCTCGTGCGCCAGATACTCGACCCCGTCGCCGGTCTTCATGGTCGTCTCGGGCTGCTGCGGGCGATGGAAGCTGCAGCCGGCAAGTCCGAGCGTGCTCGACAGCGACGCCGACAGGATCGCGATCGCGAGTGAAAACCGGCGGGATTTCTCGCGATATGCGGAGAGATACACCGCGCGAATCATCACAAACAAATAACGTCGGCTGAATTACCAAATAATTAAACATAAAAATCTTTGCGTCGCTGACGCGGTTCGACAACACCCAAGCCACTGGCTACCGCGCGGGCGCCGTTAGGCACCATGTCGGCGGCCCACCCCAATTGTCGACTATTTTCGGTGCCTGGCGCGGCACCGACCCTTGGCGGATCGAGAGGAGTCATCGATGCAAAATTCTTCGCGAAATTCTTCAAGGCGAGATTCTTCAATGATTGATCAGCAAGACCAGGGGACAATCGGGGTGCGCCCGGCTCGGCGGCACTGGCGTTCACGCGGCGGCTGGAGCGGCCTGATGGCGCTTGGCCTGGTCGCCGCCGGCTGTGCCGGTTCAAACCAGGCCGACCCCGGTCGGCCTGTGGGGACGGGTGGCAAGGGGGCTGCGATTTCCACGGGCGGTTCTGGCACCGGCGGGTCAGTCGTCGTACCGCCTGGCACTGGCGGCATGGCGGTCTCGTTCCCGCAAACGGGTGGCGCCTCTGAACCGCCGGCCAGCACCGGGGGTTCCTCGGCGAGCGGGGGCGGGGGATCCGTCGGACCGACGTCGACGGGAGGTGGGACCGCCGGACACGGAGACCCGGTCGGATCCACGGGCGGCCGAGGCGGCGCCGCCCCGGTTAGCAGCGGCGGCGCGGGTGGACTCCCCCCGGGAATGGCCGGAGCTCCTCCTCCGCGCGACACCGCGTCCAAGGTCCCCGCGTCGCCTGCTCCTGGGTACACCGTCGAGGCGAACTACGCCTACGGCCCCGAGACAGCTCAGCGCATCGACGTCATTTACCCGACCGGTGCCGGCCCCAAGGGCACTCAGGTCTTGCCGGTGGTGTTGATGTTCCACGGAGGGGCCTGGATCCACTCGTACAACAATGGCTCGGGCAAGGACCACATGACGACCTTCTCGAGTCGTTACCTGGCGCACGGCTTCATGGTGTGCAACGCCGAATATCGAGTCAGCGACGGTTCCGCCGACGCCGCGCCCGCACCCGCCGCCGTCGTGGATGCGCTCCTCGCGGCGAAATGGTGCTGGGACTACATGGACTATTTCCATGGTGACAAGACGCGCTTCGTCGTCACCGGCGCCTCCGCCGGCGGCCACCTGGCGCTGATGGTCGGCATGACCACCGCGGCCGGGATGCTGGGGCCGACTTCGCCCGCCGACTTCAAGATCGCCGGCATCGTCAGCGGCTATGGGCCCGCCGACATTGAGTCCGAGATCAACGCCGTTGCCGGGGCGTGGCTCCCGTCGAGCCTGCCGAACCGCGCCGCGATCGCCAAGCAGGTCAACCCGATGACGTATGTCAGGAAGGACATTCCGCCGCTCATCGTGGTGCAGGGAGCCAACGATCACACGGCGCCCGTCGCCGACAGCATGCGTCTGGTCAGC
The DNA here is from genome assembly GCA_003161835.1 of Myxococcales bacterium. Lineage (GTDB taxonomy): Bacteria > Myxococcota_A > Polyangia > Fen-1088 > Fen-1088 > FEN-1088. Next base: position 4,696 of record PMNO01000431.1, read on the forward strand.
ATGCTGACCGCCGCCGGTGCGGACGCGAGCATCCATCTCGTCCCCGGGGCTGGTCACGGTTTCACGGCTGGCGCCGAGTGGGACGACGCCGAGAAGGCCATGTTCGACTGGCTCACCTCCAAAGGTCTCAACGGCAAGTAGATCGTTACAGCGCCTCGAAGCCCCCGGACCGAATCGCGGTCAGAATGGCCGAGACGTGGTCGAAGCCGCGGGTCTCGGCCACGATGCCCACCGACGCCTGTCCGAACTCCAGGCGCTCCGCCGTCCGGTCATGCTCCACGGCCAGGATATTGGCCTCCGCCGCCGCGACAATTCCCAGGATCCGCGCCAGCGAGCCNNACCACCACCGTCTTTCCGGCGAGCGGCAGATCCCGGTGAATCAGGGCCGCCAGCGGAGCCGCGCCGGCACCCTCGGCGACGAGTTTTTCCTTCTCCAGCAGGGTGAGGATGGCCTCGGCGATCTCCTCCTCGTCGACGGTGAAGATGTCGTTCACGAGCCGGCGCACGATCTCGAACGGCAAGGCGCCCACCCGGCCCACCGCGATACCGTCCGCGATGGTGCGGACCGCGTCGATCCGCACGGGTTGTCCCTCTCGTTGGGCGGCGCGCATGCTGGGCATCGCCTCGGATTGCACGCCCCAGATCGCCACCTCCGGGCGACGTTCCTTGATGGCGGTGGCGACGCCCGCAATCAAACCCCCGCCCCCCACGGCCACCAGCACAGCGTCGACGTTGGGCACTTGTTCCAGGATTTCAAGGCCAATCGTGCCCTGGCCGGCGATGACGGCGGGATCGTCGAAGCCGTGGATCAGCACCAGGTGTCGCTCTGCCGCGATGCGGGCCGCGTGTTCGAAGGCTTCGTCGTAGCCGCCCGCAACCAGTTCGACGGTGGCGCCCAACCCACGCGTTTGCGAGACCTTCACCAGCGGAGATTGACGGGGCATCACGATGGTGGTCGGAATACCGAGCGCCCGCGCGTGATAGGCCACGCCCTGGGCATGGTTGCCGGCGCTGGCCGCCGTGATCCCCCGCTGTCGTTCGTCCGGTGTCAATTGCAGCAGCCGGTTGCAGGCGCCGCGTTCCTTGAACGAACCCGTCATCTGAAGGTTCTCGAGCTTCAGGTACACGTTCACGCCGGTGGATTCGCTCAACAATCGTGAGAAGGTGCAGGGTGACACGCGCACCCGGCCGGTGATGCGTTCCCGCGCGGATTCGATGTCGGCCAGGGTCACCCCCGGGGAGAACGCGGGCGCCCCGGCGGGTGGACCGAACGGCGATGGGTTCATCAAGGGCCTCGATCCTACCCGAAGCCGGACGCAGGTGGATTTCCGGGCCTCTGCGCACTACCTTGCTCGCGTGTCCGTCGATCCAGACCTGGCCACCCTCATCGACCACACGCTGTTGCGCCCGGACGCGGTTGCCGCGGAGGTGGACATTCTGTGCGACGAGGCGCGCGCGTTCGGTTTTCGTACGGTCTGCGTGCAACCCACCTTCGTGGCTCGCGCGGCGCGGAATCTCAAACGTTCCGCCGTGGGCGTGACCGCGGTCGTGGGATTCCCGCACGGCGCGATCACCACCGACGCGAAGGTCTTCGAAACCAGCCGCGCGATCGGCGATGGCGCGACCGAGATCGACATGGTCGCGAACCTGGGCTGGATTCGCGCCGAGAACGACGCCGCGGTGGCCGAGGAAGTGGCCCGGGTGGTCACCTTGGCCGCCACCGCGGGCGCGATCGTGAAGGTGATCTTGGAGGCTGGCCTCTTCAGCGACGAACGCAAGGAGGCCGCCGCGCGCGCCGTTCTGGCGGGGCGCGCGGCATTCGTGAAGACGTCAACCGGATACGGCCCAACCGGCGCAACGGTCCACGACGTGGCGCTGCTTCGACGCGTGGTCGGCGACGTTGCCGGCGTCAAGGCGTCGGGCGGCATCAAGACCCGCGCGCAGGCTCTGGCCCTGGTGGCGGCGGGCGCCAACCGCATCGGGGCGTCGGGTTCGGTCGCCCTGATTCGTTGCTAGTATGACCTCCAGATGACAGCCGCCCCGCAGCCCGAACGCACTCCGCGGCATGGGCATCGAGGCGGGCGTCGGCCCGGGTTTGTCACTGATCTGAAGACGGCGCCGAACCTGATCACGCTGTCCCGACTGATCCTGATCTTGATCGCGGCCGGGCTTTTCTTCTCGGGGCGATCGCACGCGGGCATCGCGCTGGCGGTCGTCGCGGGGCTGACGGACTACCTGGATGGGTGGCTGGCCCGTCGCACCGGACAGGTGACCCGTCTGGGCGAAATCCTCGACCAATTCTGCGACATCTATTTTGAGTCGATGGTTCTGTACATCGCCATCGCGCAGTTTCACTTCATGCCGCTCTGGCTGTTGCCGGCGTATCTGGCCCGCGAGCTGTGGGTCACCACCATTCGCCGGTTCATGGCCGGCCACCAGCTGAACGTCGCCACCAATTTTGTCGGCAAGTTGAAGACGAACTTCGTGATGTGGGGATTCTTCCCCACGTTCTTGTCGATCGANNCGCGCCTGAACGCGATCGCCCCGAGGGCGGTATGGGGGCAGGTTAACGCGACGCATCCGCGTCGGACGGCGGGATACCGCAGCCCCTATCTTTGCGCGAGTTTTCGAATAACTTACGCCTTCGAAACACGAGGGAAACCGGTCACCCTCAATGTTGTCTCCGGCGAGGCGGCTAGGTCCGTCGGGTTCCCTCCACTTTGACAGATACAGCGGCTTCTCATCCTCCTTCGGCGGCGCCGGATTCCGTCGCGCATGCGCCCTCCGCCGTGGGCCGCGCGGACCTGGCCAAATTGACCCTCGGCGCGCTGGGCGTCGTCTACGGTGATATCGGAACCTCGCCGCTTTACGCCCTTCGCGAGTGCGTCACCCCTCCCCATGGCGTGGAGGCCACGGCTCCCAACATCCTGGGTTTGCTGTCGCTGGTGGTCTGGTCGTTGCTCCTGGTCATCTCGGTCAAGTACCTGCGGTTCGTCATGCGCGCCGACAACGAGGGCGAGGGCGGCGTGCTGGCATTGATGGCGCTGGTGTCGCGCCGTGCGAAGCAGACCGCGCCCCGAAGAACCGTCACGCTGGTCTTCCTCGGCCTCTTCGGNNTCCGCGGTCGAGGGGTTGGAGGTCGCCACCAGGGCCTTCACGCCCTACGTGGTGCCCGTGACGTGCGTGATTCTGGTAGCGCTATTCGCGGTGCAAAAACGTGGCACGAGTGGCATTGGCGCGGTCTTTGGTCCGCTGACGTTGTGCTGGTTCATATCGATCGCGGCGGCGGGGCTGCCGTGGATCATGCGCCGCCCCGAAATCCTGCTCGCGATAAATCCCGTCCATGCCGTGCGCTTCTTCGCCCGCCACGGCAGGCACGGGTTCCTGGTCATGGGCTCGGTCGTCTTGTGTATCACGGGGGGCGAAGCCCT
>PMNO01000287.1 GCA_003161835.1 Myxococcales bacterium
CAGGCCGGCGTTTCGCGGGTGATGTCGTTCGGGACCTCGTCCAAGGTGTAGCCGATGGCCAGTTTGGTCGCGATCTTCGCGATGGGGAATCCGGTCGCCTTGGACGCCAACGCGGAGCTGCGCGACACCCGAGGGTTCATCTCGATGACGATCATCTTGCCGTTCGCGGGATTGACCGCGAACTGGATGTTGGACCCCCCTGTCTCGACGCCGATCTCGCGGATCACGGCCAGAGCCGCGTCCCGCATGATCTGGTATTCCTTGTCNNCGCATGACCTCGAGCTCGTATTCCTTCCACCCCAGGATCGATTGCTCGACCAACACCTCTCCGCGCGGGCTTTGGGCCAGGCCCCAGTTGACCTTGGCCTCGAATTCCTCGGCGTTCCACACGATCGCCGCGCCCGACCCGCCCATTGTGAAAGACGGCCGCAACAGCACCGGGTAGGCGACCCCATTGGCCAGGGCCATATCGGCCTGAATGGTGCGCGCCTCGGCCAGGCTGCGTGCGTACCCGGACATCGGCACCGACAGTCCGATTTTGTGCATCGCTTGCTTGAACAGCTCGCGATCCTCGGCCTTTTCGATGGCCTCGACCTGAGCGCCGATGAGGCGTACGCCGTGCTTCGCCAGCACGCCCGCCCGGTGGAGCTCGAGCGCGAGATTCAACGCGGTCTGTCCCCCCAGNNGTGGGAAGCAGGGCATCCGGCTTTTCGCGCTCGATGACGCGCGTCAAGACATCCACCGTCAACGGTTCGACGTAGGTGCGGTCGGCGATCTCGGGATCGGTCATGATGGTCGCCGGGTTGGAATTCACCAGCACGACTCGGTATCCCTCTTCCTTCAGCGCCTTGACGCCCTGGGTCCCGGAGTAGTCGAATTCGCAGGCCTGCCCGATCACGATCGGTCCTGACCCGATCAGCAACACGGTCTTGATGTCGGTTCTACGAGGCATGAACGGAAGAATCGTCCTTTCGGGTGAAGCGCGCGGGACAAAAGTCCCGCAGGACTGAGTCTAAGGAAGGGTGGCCTTTTTCTTCAGCCGGCCTTCCCGATCGATCGTGAACTGCTCGGGCAATTTCTTGTCGAAGGCAGGGCGATGGCTCTTGACCAACCAACCGTGGCTGGCCAGCCCCTCGGCGATCTGCAGACGGACCCGCAAGCTTTCTTCACTGTCGGCGACGAAGTGGGCGATCAAGGGATCGCGCGCGATTTCCTCGTTGCCGAGACGAACCAGGGCCTCGGCGGCGGCGTACCGCACCCCCTCGTCCATGTCGGACAGATAGGGCACCACCAGCGCGGGCGCACCCGCTTCCTTGAGCCCGGCCAGGTAGTTCAGGAGCTGGATCTTTTTCGTGGGATCGCGTTCGTATCCTGGCTCGTGTCGGTCAAGGACCCGCTTGACGACCTCGAGCTCGTGTTNNTGCTCGTCCTCGATGCTCTTGTCGTACACCATGCCAAAACGCCGCAAAGCGCCGTAGATCGCGTCGGGAGAACCGTCTTCAATCAACGACTGAAGTGCCTTGTACCGGTCTGGCGACTGCGCGTACTTGTTCACGGCACGGCTGACGTTCCTTTCCAGGTTGCGTCGCTCGCGCACTTCCTTGCTGAGAAAACCGAGGAGGCCCATGGGTGCGGGGGGAGTCTATACACGGCGCGGGCCGGCTCACGTGAAAAAACGTTCGGGTCCTTCAGTCCGCGGACTCCGCGCCGTCGGACGCCGCCGCTCCATCATCGGCCCCGCCGTCCCCCGGAGGCGTCAGGAAGCACGCGCCGGTGGCTCCCTGACGGTGGCACAGCCCATCGGACAGGCAGGAATAGCTCTCGGGGCACCGATGGGGCGGCTCCAGGCACGAAAACGCGCAGGGCGGCTCCTTGAGCGAAAAGCAGGCCCCGAGCGAGGCCGACAACAGCCCCGCAATCAGGGCGGCGCGCATGAACGGAAAATGGCCCATCAGAAGCTCCACGACAGGCCCATGCCGAGGCGGCTGGCAGTAGGGGCGGGGACCGCGTGGCCGCTGGCACGATGGCTGCCCCCGGCAGCGGCGCGTGCCTGCAAATCAGCGTCCTTGCTGGGTGATGTCGGCCCGTCCAGCACGAACAAAACCGCCGACGCCACCGCCGTGAGCCCGGCGCCCACCGCGAAACCCGTTGCCAGATGATCGTCGCGACGCCCCGTGCGAACGTCCTCTTCGAACTGGCTCGCACGGACCCCGTATTCCTGTGGCCGCCCGGTGTCGGGATCGCGAAAGGTCAAGAGCCGATTGGCGTCACCGGACTTATCGGCGGCGGAGGCTCCGAAGAAGGCGGCGACGCCCAGAAGCAGGGTCGTCACGCCCACGCCTATCCAGGCGGCGGTGTTCAGGCGCGATCGTGGGGCCTCGTCGCCTACCATGAGGAGGGGATTGAGGTCGTTCTGGCCTTCATCGCGTGCTTGATTGAGCCCCGCGGGCGCGGGGGTGGTCGGCGGGCCGCCGGGCGCTGCGGCCGGGCCTGTCGCGGGCGACGGAGGCGTCCCTGGTAGAGGCAACCTGCTGCCCGGGGCGGGCGGGGGCATCGCGCCCAGCGGGACGTCGGCCTCGTTCTCGCGGGATGGGCGTTCGTCGTTCCCACCCGGATTCAACCTACGCACGCGGGCCTCGACCTCCGCGCGATCGGCGGCGTCCGGGCTCTCGTGGAGGTACTGCTCGTAGGTTCGCACGGCCTCGCGCGCCGCTCCCGCTTTTTCTTGGGCCTCGGCGATCCGAACCAGGAACGCGGGATCATGACCCGCGGCGTAGCCCGCTCGCCACGCGCGCTCGGCTCCGCGCGCGTCCCCGGCCTCAAAGAGCTGTAATCCTTCCGCAAATGCCTGCTGTTCCGCGGCGGACGGCGGACGCTCGGTGGCGGCGGAGATCGTCGCCCACAGGGCCAGGAACGCGTGCAATCCGGGGTGCGGCATCCCCGCAGACTACATGCCCGTTTGGGTCGAGCCAATCGCCAACCGCGGTCGCGTTCGAGGCAAGATCCCCCTGCTGGGCGCCCCAAGCCGCTCCCGCTACGGGCAGCGCGGATCGCCGGGCTTGTCGCAGGTCTCGCAAATCACGTTCAGAACGGTTCCCGGATCGGGGGCCGCCCCGGCGCGATCGACCAGCATCTGCACTCCGGACTGGGCGCACTTCGGAGCCGCGGCGACCCGCCAGCAGGGGGGCGAGATGCCGCCGCCGCACGCGGGAATCAGCTGACGCAGGGGACCCACGCTGCTGCTGATCTCGTCGTACACCTCGCAGTGGGCCTGCACGCCCGCGGTCTGCAGATCCATGTCGGCCACGGGGGCGGCCAGACATTCCAGGCTGGCACGCCGGGCGACCTCTTGCCCGATGCGCGCCATGACCGGGCTGAAATCGTCGGCGCAGATGCTGAGGAAGGTTCCGTTGTCGCCGAAAGCGGTCACGAAATCGTGAATGCGGACCGCGGGCGCGGCGCTGCCGTTGGCCGATGCGCAAGACGGCACGATCTCGGGTTCATTCTGGACGCCGGTCGAGCGACGGTGAGGCATGGTGGTGACCGAGTACGGCGTGGCGGGCCCGGTGATGGCCGCCACGATGACGTCGTTGGGGTTCGCCTTCAAGCCCTTGAAGAACGCCACCAGCTCGCTGATCTTGATCAGGCGTCCGTCCTCCGCCGAATGACAGTCCTGCAGGTTCGTTGCCGCCGTGAGCCCGGGCGGCCGGCCCCCACACAGGTGGCCCAATTGGTTGCACCGATAGTTCGTCGGTGGCCCCAGGGGATCGGTGAGCAGGGTCTGCATGGGATCAAACAGCGANNCGCTCCGGGTCGAGGGCGCGCCGGACTGACTCCAATTGATGTTCAAAGCCGCAGCCGCTCGTTCCGAGGGGAGCGATGCAGGCAAAGACTTCGTCGATGTCGCCGTCGAAGTTGTGCGCCGCTCCCACCGCGCTGATGTACGAGCCGCGCGGGCCGGAACAATTGCCTCCGCGCGCCGCGCTTTGAAACCGCCCGTCGTCACCTTCGCCCGCGCACAACGGGATGCCACCCAGGGCTCCCGCGCCGAGGTCCGACGACACCACCGCGATGTGGACGTTCGGAAGTCCCTGGGGGAGGCCCTTGAGGACCCGGGTGAAGGCGGGGAAGTTGCGGCGCAGGTTGTCTTGCTCTTCTTTCATCGATCCCGAATTGTCGATCATGAACACGATGTCGATGTCGTTGTTGACCGTCTGGGTGAACACCGGCAAGAGGGCCATCGCGGGCAGGCTCCCGATCGGGGGTCGAGGCTCGAGGTCGGGCGTTCGGCCACAGCCGAGCCAGAACGGGGCTAACGCGATCGCGGCACAGGTCAAGACCACTTGCGTGGCGCGGCTGCCGGGCCAATGGAACGTCCACACGGGTTTGAGTCTACTCTCAACGAGACTCCGATGCAGTCGGGGTGCCGGCCGACGCCCTGCGTGCGCCTTGCGCTTCCGCGCCTTGCGCTTGCGCTTGAAAGATCGGTGGAGTATGCACGCACCTCCAATGCGCGGGCCGGAGGCTCTGGCGCCATGATCGGAATCGAAATGTGTTTACGTTTGGGCGCGGGCGTACTTGGCCCTGGGTGTTTGGGCGTCTGCCGGGGCGCACACACCACCGGCCGGTGCGTTCCGGGTGGCGCCCTCGGATTGGGCCACCGGCGTACGGGAGCCTCATGAAAACTCCCGGCGGCGGTCACATCGCGCTCTGGGTCTTCCTCAAAAAACTCTATGTGGAATACGAGAACGACGCCGTGGCCGACAATTCGGCCGCCTTGAGCTACTACTTCTTTTTTTCGCTCTTTCCCTTTCTCTTTTTTCTGGCGACGCTGACTGCTTACCTGCCCCTCGGGCATTCGGTGGCCACGCTGCTGGATCGCATGCGCACGATCGTTCCGTCGCAGGCGATGGCCCTGATCGACGAGCACGTGCGTGTGATGCTGGCCCGCCCGCGCCCCAGCCTGCTCACGGTTGGCCTCTTGATCACGATCTACTCCGCGTCGCGTGGCATCGACGGCCTTCGCAAGGCCATGAACCTGGCATATGACGTCAAGGAATCCCGCCCATTTTGGCGCACGGAGCTTCTGGCCATCGGCATGACGGTGGGGGGCGCGGTATTTGGGGTCCTGGCCGTCGCGGCGTTGGTCGCGGG
>PMNO01000595.1:0-8516 GCA_003161835.1 Myxococcales bacterium
TCTTGGCGTTGCCGTTCGCGGCGCGCCCGCGCCAGCGCCGGGTCGGCAGCGACGGCGAGACGCTCGTGATCCTCACGCCCCACAACGAAGCCGTGCGCCATGAATTCACGCGCGCGTTCGTCGCCCACATGGCAGCCCGTGGGCGACAGGTCCAGATCGACTGGCGCAGCCCCGGTGGAACCAGCGAGATCACACGCTACCTCGTCTCCGAGTACGCATGGGCGTTCGAGCGCCACTGGACGGGCGCGCTGGGGCGGCGCTGGTCGCCAGTCGTCGCATCGGGCTTCTCCAATCCCGACGTCACATCCTCGGCGGGCGGCGATCCGGACGCCGCGGCGGCCCGCCGGGCGTTCTTGGAGTCGAATGTCGGGTGTGGCGCCGATCTGTTGTTCGGAGGTGGCAGCGTCGAGGCCGGCCTGCACGCCACCGCCGGGCGGCTGGTTGAATCTGGCGTCGTTTCCGGTCATCCCGAGCTGTTCGGCGACCATGCGATTCCTCAACTCGTGGGCGGCGAGCCCTTCTGGGACCGCGAGGGACGCTGGGTTGGAACCTGCTTGTCGGGTTTCGGAATCTGTTTCAACAACGACTCGCTGGCCCGCCTCGGTGTCGGCCGGCCCCCGGACTCCTGGGCCGCCCTCGCGGATCCGGTCTACTTCGGCCAGCTGGGCATGGCGGATCCCGCAAAGAGTGGCTCCGTGGCGAAGGCGTTCGAGATGCTGATTCAGGAGCAGATGCAGGGCGCCCGACAACACGCCGCCCAGGCGGGCACCGCGCCCGCGCTGCTCGATGGGATCGCGACGCGGCAGGGGTGGCGGGCCGCCATGCGCCTCATCCGACGAATCGCGGCCAACGCGCGCTACTTCAGCGACTGGGCCTCCCGGGTACCGGTGGATGTCTCCAAGGGCGACGCCGCCGCCGGCATGTGCATCGATTTCTACGGTCGATTCCAAAGCGAGATGACCGACGCCGATGGGCGGCGCGGCCGGATGGGTTTCCTGATGCCGACAACGGGATCTTCCCTGGGTGCCGATTCGATCGGTCTTCTGCGCGGGGCACCCCACCGGGCGCTGGCGGTGGAATTCATGGAGTTCGTCCTCTCGGACGCGGGCCAGAAGATCTGGAGCTTCCGGCGCGGCACCCCCGGGGGCCCGCAGACCTATTCCATCCAGAGATTGCCCATCTCCCCGCGCTTGTATGCCGCCGCATACGATCGGTATCGCGCCGACACCAACACCACCCCGTATGGGAGCGCGCGCACGTTCGTCTATCGCCCGGAATGGACGGCGCCGATCTTTCGCGCGCTCGCCTTTGTCGTGCGGGTGATGTGCGTGGATCCCGCGCCCGAGCTCCAGGAGGCCTATCGGGCTTTGAATGCGGCTCATTTCCCGCCGCGCGCGCTGGCCCTATTCGACGACGTCTCGGCCGTCGACTACGACATCGTCAGCGGTCCCTTGCGCACCGCGCTGCGTTCGCAAAACGCCGACGGCGAAGTCGCCTGGACGAACCGACTGGTCCGCCAGTTTCGTGACCAGTATCGACGTGTCGCCGCCCTGGCGCGGCAGTCGGCGGGAGCACCCTAGTGCACACCCCTTCGGAAGCGGTGCCCTAGCATGAGCCGTCGCCTGCTCAGCGCCGCCGTCCCCGCCCTATTTGGGCTAGTGCTGGCGGTGTTTCTCGTGTGGCCGCTAATCGAGGGTGCGCGCGGTGCCTTCTTCGACGCCCGCGGTACGCCCACCCTGACCTATCTCATCAACGTCTTTCGCAACCCGACCATCGTCGAAGGGTTCGCAAATGCTCTGGCGGTGGGCGTCCTGAGCACTCTGGTGGCGGCCACCATCGGCACTGGAACCGCGGTGCTGATTGATCGCTTTGATTTTCCGGCCAAGCGGATCCTGACCCTGCTCGTGCCGCTTCCGCTGATCGTGCCGCCATTCGTGGGTGCCATCGGAATCCGCCAGATCCTGGGGCAGACCGGGGCGCTCAATGCATTGCTCGTCCACATTCCTTGGACCGGCTTCGACCCGGCCCATCCGGTCGATTGGCTGCGCCATGGGCGGTTCGCGACCGTCGTGGGGCTCACCGCCCTGCACCTGTATCCGATCGTCTATTTCAACGCCTCGGCCGCGCTCGGCGGCATCAACGTCGAGATGGAAGAAGCCGCCCGGACCCTCGGGTGCGGGCCGGTGCGATCTTTTTGGAAGATCACCCTACCCCTGATTTCCCCCAGCCTCTTTGCTGCCTGCAGCATTGTCTTCATCTGGGGGCTGACCGAACTCGGCGTGCCTCTGGTCTGCGACTACACGCGCATCACATCGGTGCAGATATATTCGGGGCTCAAGGAAATGGGGCGTAACCCCACGGTGTACGCCCTGGTCATGGTGGTTCTGGTCGTCACGGTCGCCTTGTACGCCGGGTCGCGCATGCTGTTCAGACAGCGCGGCAGGTCGCTGGGGCAAAAGGGCGTGCGCCTGCGTCGCGCGCGCCGCCTCGGCCCCCTCGGAAGCGCGGGCGTGGTCCTCGCGCTGGGGTCGGTCTTTGGGCTGGCGGCGTTGCCGAATATCAGTGTCGTGTTGGTGGCCCTCGCGCGCGATTGGTACGGGACAGTGCTGCCGTCGAGCTTCACCCTCGACCATTTTCGCGCGGCGCTGGCCCACGACATGGTCGTCTCGTCGATCGGCAACAGCCTGCGCACCGTCGCCCTGTCGACGACGTTCGACCTGGTGCTAGGCACCGGAATCGCCTACCTCGTCGTGCGCACCCGCTCGCGGGGCGCTCAACTCCTGGACGCGGTCGCCATGCTCCCGCTCGCGGTCCCGGGGCTGGTGATGGCGTTCGGCTACCTCGCGATCTCGCGCGAGGGGCGGCCCCTGGCGTTCCTCAATCCGATCCGCGATCCCACCGCGCTCCTCGTGATCGCCTACACGATCCGGCGGCTTCCGTTTGTCGTGCGATCCTCCACGGCCGGTCTGCAGCAAATCGACGTCGCGCTCGAAGAGGCGGCGGCCAGCCTGGGCGCCAGTCGAGCGCGTGCGGTCGCGCGCGTGACGTTGCCGCTGCTCGCGCCGCATCTGGTGGCGGGCGGCGTCTTCGCGTTCGCCCTGTCCATGCTGGAGGTGTCCGACTCTCTGATTCTCGCCCAGAGGGAATCGACCTTTCCGATCACCAAGGCCATCTACGAGCTGTTTCAATTGCTGGGTGATGGTCCCCAGGTGGCCGCCGCGCTGGGTGTCTGGGCCATGTTCTTCCTGGCGAGCGCCATCGCCTTCGCACGATCGGTATTGGGCCAGAAACTCGGTGCCATGTTCCGCTTTTGATGCGGTGTTGGACCGGCCTTCGGGGGCCGGCTAGCCAGAACCTTTGCGCAGGCTCAGGCACCGCCTCAAATTGACAAAATCCAGCGGTTTTTCCAAGAAACGAGCTCCCATCAACTGGGCGGCCTCCGCGGTTCGCTCGTCGAGGACCGCGCTGATGACGATGGCTACGACATTCATGCCGTGCTGGCGCACCGTCCGGATGAGATCGATGCCGTTCATGCCGGGCAGGCGAAAATCGGTGACCACGACGCCGAACGTGCGCGTGAGGACCTTCGGCAGGGCCTCCTCGGCGCTGCTGGCGATGTCGGTCGCGTGGCCCTCGCCCTCCAGGATCTCGGCGATGTTCTCCGCGAGGCCCAGATTGTCGTCGACAATCAGAACCCGGGCGGGTGATTCATCCGCTCCGCGAACTTGGCGGGTACCCCGCTCGATGTTGTGTCCGATCATCTTTGCTCCTGGCCCGGGGTCACACTCTGAGGCCCTCCGCCGGTGCGGCACCTTGCGTCCGTCAGTTCTTTCCGCGCAGCCGTTCGCGAACCAGGCGTTTGAGCCGATCGATCTTGAAGGGCTTCGACAACACCCGGGTCTGCACGCGTTCCATGAATTCGACCGTCCCGGGCGTGAAGGCGCCACCGGTCATGAACACCAGCCGCGGGACCAAGTCGGGCCAGCGATTCGCGACCGTTGAATAGAACTCCGGGCCGCTCAGATCGGGCATCACGACGTCACAAAGGATCAGGTCGAAGGTTTCACCGCGCTCCAGCCGGGCGATCGCTTCCGATGCATCTTGAACCACGCAAACTTCGTGCTCCTTCTTCAACGCGGTCTGAATGATGCGGCCGATGAGCGGCTCATCATCGACGACCAGGAGGCGCCCGCGAAGCGTCGTTGCCTCACCGGGCAGCTCCACGACTGTCTCCGGCGACACCACCGTCGACTCTCCCACGGGAAGGACAACCCGAAATACCGTGCCCTGGCCCACGGTGCTCTCGACCATCATCCGACCGCCGTGATCCCGGATCGTCTGGCGGCTGATCGAGAGTCCGAGCCCGGTGCCCTGGCCAAAGGCCTTGGTCGTGAAGAATGGCTCGAATACATGCGACAGGGTCTCCGGCGTCATGCCCATTCCGGAATCGCTGATCGTGACCACCAGCTCTTGACCCATCGGGCCCGCAACGACCTTCGTTCCGATGCTGATCTCATTTCGCTCCGCGTCGCCTTCCGGTATGGCCTGCGCCGCATTCACGAGCAGGTTCAAGAAGACCTGCCCCAAGGCCGCAGCACTTCCCTGAATCAAGGGAACTTGCGTGAAGAGCTTGACCAAGCGCGCCCGGTGGCGAATCTGGTTCCACACCATGGACAGGGACGATTCGATAACCTTGTGCAGGTCGACGGGCGCGCGATGCTGGTCGCCGATACGAGCCAGGCGCTGCAGATTGCTGACGGTCTCGCGGATCCGCTCCCCACCGACCTGGCAATCCTCGAGCATATCGGTCACGCCGACCAGTCGGGCCCTGATCTCTTCGAGCTCATCCCCGGGCAATGGGGAGCCGAGCGGCTCTCCGATCGACCGAATCGAGGGCCGCAATTTATCCAGAGCCTGGCTGAGATTCAGCATGACGAAAGCCAAGGGATTGTTGATTTCGTGTCCAACGCCGGCGGCCAGGCGCCCCAGCGAGGCCAACCGCTCGGTGTCATCCAGCCGCGTGACCTTCTGTTTTTCGGCTTCGGCCAGGACCCGCTTGATGGTCTTCAGGAGCTCGTTGCCGTCGAGCGGCTTGCGCAGGTAGGCCTGAGCGGAAATGGCCGCGGCCTGGGCGCTGCCATCCGCGGATATCGCCACCACCGGGATGCAGCCCAACTTTGGATCGTCCTTCTGCACAGCCCTGAATTCCCAGCCGTCCATCACGGGCATTCTGAGGTCAAGCACAATGAGGTCGGGGAGATTGCCAGCGCTCAGCCACCTCAGGGCGACCCGGCCATTTTCCGCGAACGACACCCGGTAGCCCTGCTCCTCGAGCACGGCACCGAGGGAGTCGCGAATGATCTCCTCGTCCTCGACGACGAGGACGTGCCCGCGCGCGAGTGCCGGCTCCAGGGAAGAACGTTCGTCGCCCACCGACAGACCATGCGCACGCCCACCTACCACTTCAGCCTGCCCAATCATCCAGACCTCCCGTCGGGACCCTCGATGCGTCCCCCGCGAGAGCACCACTATACCTACTATTGTGGATTCACACTTTGGGCGCGAGGACGGCCAATGTCAAACCACAAATTCGGGCCAGCGGCCACGGTCTACACGCCGCCCTCTACGGGCGGTCCAAGAGCTCTGCCACGGCATCCGCCAGGTGGGTCATGTCGACCGGCTTGGCGAGATGCATCTGGAAGCCCTCCGAGAGCGCTTTACGTCGATTCGTCTCACCGGCCAGGGCCGTCAGCGCCAGGGCCGGTGTCGCACCGCCATTTTCGGGAGCCAGCGCTCTGACTCTTCGAATGAGCGCGTAGCCGTCCTCCGTGGGCATCGCGATGTCGGAGATCAACAAATCGGGCTGGAACTCCGCGAAGGTGTTCATCCCTTCGCGCGCCGATCCGGCCGTCCTGATGGTGGCGCCCACTTCGGTGAACATCTCCACCAGAGCCTCGCGTGTGCCGCGATCGTCCTCGACCAGCAGGATCCGCCGTCCAACAAGTCGAGTGTGGGCGCGAGGTGGCGCCGGCTCGACATGCATCGACTGGGTCTCCGACCGTGTTGCCCCTGCCCGCGACAGGACCGGGAACGTCAAATGGAAGGTCGCACCCTTCCCGATTCCGGAGCTCTCCGCACGTATGGTCCCACCGTGCGCATCGACGAGGTGCCGCACGATCGCCAGCCCCAACCCCAGCCCGCCGTGGGGGCGCGTGCTGGAGCTGTCCTCCTGGGTCAAGCGGTTGAAGATCCGCGGCAGGAAAGCGGGGTCGATGCCCATGCCGTTGTCGCTCACCCGCAATTGGGCCAGCCCACCCACGCCCTCCAGGATGACGTCGACTCGACCACCCTCGGGCGTGAACTTGATGGCATTGGTGAGCAGATTCGTGACCACCTGCTCGAGGCGCGTTCGATCGCCCGCCACCGCACCCAGCGACTGGTCCAAGAAGGTCCGCAGCGCTATCGACTTGCGCTCGGCGAGAGCCCCCATGCTATCGAGGGTCGCCTTCACGACCGCGACCAGATTGACCGGTTCCAGGGCCACCCGCATCTTGCCGGTCACGATGCGCGAGACATCCAACAGGTCGTCTATCAGCTGCACCTGCATCTTGGTGCTGCGCTCGATGGCCTCGCAAGCCCGCTCGCGTTTGGCGCTGTCGGAGCCCCCTTGACGCAACAACTGGGTCTGCATCTGCAGCGCGGTCAGCGGNNCCGTCGATCTGGTCCTCCGCGGTCTTGTACGGACGGATCTGCATGCGGTACCACCGCCCATCGCGATCCTGCACGTCAGACTCGCTCGCCTCGTTGGTTTCGATCACGGCCGCGACCTGTTGATCGAGATCAGGCACGTCGATATTCGACCTGATGTCTTCGAGTGGACGGCCCACATCGGATGGCAGCACGTTCAAGATATTGCGAGATCGTGGAGTAAACCGGCGAATGCGACGTTGGCCATCGAGAATGAGTATGGGGACGTCCACGGTGTTGAGCAGGTTGACCAGATCGCCGTTGATCTGGGCCACCTCCAGATTGCGGACCTGCAGCTCCTCGTTGACGGTGGTCAACTCTTCGTTGATGGATTGCAGTTCTTCCTTCGCGGCCTCGAGTTCTTCGTTCAGGCTCTGAAGCTCTTCGTTCCCGGATACCAATTCCTCGTTGACGGACCCGAGATCCTCGTTGGTGCGGCTCTGCTCGTCTATGAGAGCATGCAGGTACTCGGAGGTCGCGAACAGTTCGTCTTCGAGTCGCGGGATCCGCCCCGCGTCCTTCCGGAGGTCTCGCTTGTGGCGCGCGCTGGAGCCCACGGCGTGCTCTTCGAACAGCACGAGGAAGAGCGGTTCACCGAGATCGGGCGAGCCCACAAACGGGAGCACCACCAGGTCGCACATCGCCGTGGAGCCGTCAGGCTGGTCGATCTGCACCCGGTCTGATGTGACGGGCACCATTCTCTCTGTCGCGCGCGCCAGAGTCGTGCGCAACTGCGCGCGCAGTCCCCCCCGCGCCATCTTGACGATGTTGTTTTGCGGCTCTCCCGGCGGAGCCTGCAAGTAGGCGCCGGTCTGCCCCCGAAACTGGAGAATCTCCATCCTCTCGTTGACCAGCACTCCAGGTGGGGCGTACCGCGCCAGCAACAGGCAGTCCAGGTGCCGGCCGAGGTCTCTGGCCGCTCCCGTGAACCCGGGCTCCCCCGGATTGAAGGGGCGGGCTTGCACCGAAGGCGACACGGACCGGTGATCAAGACGCAGACTGCTCGGTCCCGCCGAGCGTGCGAAGATCCTGCTGGCCTCGTCGACCGCCGAGAACAAATGCCCGAATCCCGCAATGTTCTCCGAATGACCGATCACCAGAAAGCCAGGCTGGTTCAAGCTGTAGTGAAGCGTCGGCAGAACGCGCTTCTGCAGCGTGTGATCGAAGTAGACGAGGACGTTTCGGCAAGACAACAGATCAACCCGCGAAAACGGCGGGGCGTTCGCCAGATCGTGCCGCGCGAACACGCACAGGTCGCGTACGTTTTTGTTGATCTGATAGCCGGATTCGAGCTTCGTGAAGTAGCGCCGCCTGCGCTCCTCGCTGAGTCCGCTCATCGCCCCTTCCGCGTACCGACCCAAGCGGGCGGCCTGGATGGCCCGTTCGCTGACGTCCGATCCGAAGATCTGGAGCGGGCGCGTCTCGGGGACGTCGGCCAGGAATTCCAACAGCGCGATTGCCAGCGAGTAGACCTCCTCGCCGCTCGAACAGCCAGCCACCCAGATGCGAATCGGATCGCCCTCGGCCTTGTGTTTGAGGATCACCGGAAAGACGCTGGTCTTCAGGGTCGCCATGATTCGAGCCAAGGTCGTCGCACGGACGGTCTCGTCGCTCGTTGGTTGGAGTTTCATTTCGCCCGCTTCGATTCCAACGATTGGAACCCGCACCCCCGCCGCGACGACCGGGACGACCGGCCGGAGCCGCGCGCGCGCCGTCTTGCCGTCCTTGCGCGAACTCTTCTTCCGCATCGATCACCCCCTGCTCGACTC
>PMNO01000595.1:8600-8728 GCA_003161835.1 Myxococcales bacterium
ATCTTCTCCATCTGCGCGTTGCGCACCTTGGCACCGACGGTGGCGTCGCCAAAGTCGCCCTCGACCCGCAGCCCCGCTGCCTTGAGCCGGGTGAGCACGTCCTGCCCGTAGTCGACGAAGTCGCCCCC
>PMNO01000328.1:0-1938 GCA_003161835.1 Myxococcales bacterium
GGGACGGCTGCTTGACGGGCAACGGGACCTGGGTGGCTCCCGCCGATTTCGGTTCGGTGAGCATCGGGGCGTACATCGCCGAGACGCGCCCGACCGTCATGCAACTGTGGATCGACGACATCGCCATCGGCACCGAGCAGCGTATCGGCTGCCCGGCGCCCTGAACCCCACCTGAAGCGATGCGCGCGTCAGAAGGCGACCCCAGCGGCGGCGTCTGACGCGATGACGGCGCCGATCCGGGCGATGGCCCCCGCGTCGGTGAGCAGCAATCCGAACTCCCGATTGTCATCGAGGGAGGCACGGGTGAAGTTCATCGATCCCACATAGGCCACCCCCCCGTCGACGATCATGGCCTTCGCGTGGACCACCGGCACCGCGAGCGCGCGGATCGTGGCGCCCGCCGCGGCCAGCCGGCCCAGCACCGCGGTGGTACCCGCGGATCGATTCAGCGCGGGCGCGACCACCGTGACCGCGACATCTCGGGCGCGTGCGGCGACCAATCGAGCGCTGAGATCCGCGTCGGAGAACTCCTCGATCTCGATCAGGATGGACACCTGCGCGGCATCGACACAGGCACTCAAACGCGGACGCGCGTCCAGCGGAGACACCAGCAACCGCGCGCCGCCTGGGCCCGGACCTGAATCAGCACCGACGGCATCGGCATTCCAGATCCGCTCGGCCCATTGAACATCCACCGGGTCGCGGTCCGCGATCGCGTACTCACGATTGGTGCCCAGCCCGGCACCGGTGAAGTTCATCGTCATCACGTAGGCGAGCGCGCCATCCAGCACGAGCAGCTTGGCGTGCACCAACCCAACCGGCCGCGAGGTCCAGCGGACGTCGATATCGGCGGCGGCGAGGATCGAGAATGCGGCCTGATTGGCGCTGGCGTCGCCGTAAGGGGCTGGTTCCAGCAATACGCGTACATCGGCACCCGCGTCATGCGCCGTGCGCAAGGCCTGCAGGGCGTCCGGAGCCGTCAGCATATACATCTCCAGCAAGACGCGGCGCCGGGCCGCGCGAATCGCACTCAGAATCGACGTGGTGCCGTCGTCCGGTGCCACGATGAGGCCAACCCGACGCCGGTCAGCCCCCTGGACAGCAGGGAGAGGCGCGGGAACCACGTTGCACCCAACCAGACAAACTCCGGCGATGGCAATCCCCAACAACAGACGTAGACGGCCTTGCATTGGTGCTTATCGTCAACCATCGCCTCGGCGGTTGCGTCCAGCCGGTGGAGTGGCGGGAGTGGCGGCCGTGGCGGTGCAGGGTGGCGGTCCGTGCTCAATGGTCCGGTTTTCGTTCCTTGTGAGTGGCCGCGCGTGCGCTACGATTCCCACGAGAGGTTGAAAAGAACATGCTCAGTCCCGAGCTAGAAACCGCCATCCGGCGGGCACTGGATGACGCGACTTTGCGCGGACACGAATTCTCATCGCTGGAGCACCTGCTCCTTTCGCTGTTGATTGACGAGAAGACCGCCGAGGTCATCAAACATTGCGGGGGTTCGACCAAGCGGCTGGAGAAGAAGCTGGAAGACTACCTGTCCTCTTCGATCAGCCCGCTTGCCGAGGACGAGAGGGATAGGGCGCAGCCCACGTTAGGTTTCGCGCGTGTGGTCCAGCGGGCGGTCAACCATGTTCTGGGGGCCGGCAAGCCCGAGGCGACGGGTGCCAATGTGCTGGTGGCGATGTTCGCCGAGACCGATTCCCATGCGGTCGCCTTCCTGAAGGAAGAAGGGATTAGCCGGCTGGATATCGTCAGCTACATCGCGCATGGCGTGTCCAAGCTGCTTCCGGCCAAGATGTCCCAGAGTCCATCGTCGGAAGACGGCGCGGATACGGCGGAGGCCGGGGACGAACCAGCGGCGGATCCTCTGGCGGCCTACGCCGTGAACCTGAACGAACGCGCGCGGGCCGGTGACATCGATCCGTTGGTGGG
>PMNO01000328.1:2036-3643 GCA_003161835.1 Myxococcales bacterium
GCCGCGTCGGGCGGCGCGATGGACGCGTCGAACTTGCTGAAGCCGGCGCTGGCCGCGGGGCGGTTGCGGGTCATCGGCACCACCACCCACAAGGAATATCGCAGCTACGTCGAAAAAGATCGCGCCCTGGCCCGCCGGTTTCAGCCGATNNTATGAGGAATTTCACAAGGTCGCGTACACGCGCCAGGCAATTCGCGCCGCAGCGGACCTGGCTTCGCGCTACCTGCACGATCGCAAGCTGCCCGACAAGGCTATCGATCTCATCGACGAAGCGGGTGCCGCGCGGAAGCTGAAGGGCTCGCGCAAGGGCAAGGGCAAGGAAACGGGAGCCGACGCGATCATCGCCAAGGAGGGCATCGCTCCGGGAACCCCCGGAGCCGACGGCGATGGTTCAGAAGAAACGAAAGGCGGCGGGCGGGAGCGGAGTGGTCGTCGATTGGTGCGCGCTTCGGACATCGAGGAGGTCGTGGCGCGGATCGCCCGGATCCCCCCCAAGCGGGTCGCCGCCGACGATCGCGATCGGCTTCGGGATCTCGAATCGGCGCTGAAGGCCAAGATTTTCGGGCAGGATCGCGCCGTCGAACGCCTGGCCCAGGCCATCAAGATGAATCGCGCAGGCCTCGGCGCGCCGACGCGGCCGATTGGAAGCTTCGTGTTCGCCGGTCCTACCGGAGTCGGCAAGACCGAGCTGGCCAAGCAACTCGCCGAGGTGATGGGCATCGGATTCACGCGCTTCGACATGTCGGAGTACATGGAGCGGCATACCGTGTCGCGGTTGATCGGGGCCCCTCCCGGATACGTCGGGTTCGATCAGGGCGGCTTGCTGACCGACGCCATCCACCAGACGCCGCACGCGGTCCTGCTGCTGGACGAGATCGAAAANNCTGACCGACAACAACGGGCGCAAGTCTGATTTCCGCAACGTCGTGCTCATCATGACCAGCAACGTGGGAGCGCGCGATCTGTCGAAGCGCATGCCGGGATTCGGTGGCCAGAGCGATGCCCGCCTGGGCGACACCGACGAGGCGTTCAAACGCGAATTTTCGCCGGAGTTTCGCAACCGNNCGCGTCATTCAGGATGAGGTCAAACGGCCGCTGACCGATGAGCTGTTGTTCGGCGCGCTGGCGGGCGGCGGAACCGTGCAGGTGGATTTCGACGAAGCGACCCAGAAGCTGACCTTCGCCTGCACGCACAAGGCCGCCCCGGTGGGCGCGGCAGTCGCGCGCCCCAAATCGGTCAATTGAGCCTACCCGTCAGCCTCGCCCGCGCCCGGATCGGGCTCGCCGCCCGCGCGGAACGGCGATTCGGTTGCGAGCGCGGCCGCTTGTTCGCGGACCGCTTCGGCCTCGGCGACCAAGAATTCGGAGACGGACGCGGCCAGCCCGGGGTGGCGGAGCCAGTGGTTGCTGTGAGTGAACGCGGGCATGAGCCCGCGTTTGAGCTTGTGCTCGCCCTGCGCTCCCGCCTCGAAGCGGGTGCAGCCACGCGCGATGGCCCGCTCGATCAGGCGGTGATAGCAGAGCTCGAAATGCAACATCGGGTACTCGGCCACACAACCCCAGTAGCGTCCGTAGATGTGCCGTCCTTTTTCGAAGTTGAAGGTGCC
>PMNO01000428.1 GCA_003161835.1 Myxococcales bacterium
TCGCCGATCCCGATGACCAGCGGCGACGCGTTCTTCGCGGCCACGATCTCGTTCGGATGGCGCTCGGACACCACCACGAGGGCGTACGCCCCGTGAACCTGGGCCAGCGACCGGCGCAGCGCCTCCACCAGCGTCGGGGCGCCGGCGGCCAGCGCCTCGTCGACCAGATGGGCGACGATCTCGGTGTCGGTCTCGGATGCAAACGTCCGACCGGCCGCCTGCAACCGCCGNNAGCGGATGGCGCTCGATCAGCTCTTCCAGCATGGACAGCTTGCCGACCGAGCGGCTGATCTCGAGGTGCCCCGTGGCCGGATCCAGAACCGCCAGACCGGCCGAATCGTAGCCGCGGTACTCGAGCCGCTTGAGCCCCCCCATCAAGATGGGCGTTGCCTGCCGTGGCCCCACGTAACCAACGATTCCACACATAGAAGGGCTCTGATCTTACAGCATTGCGATGCCCTGCGTCCGCGAATAGCATCGCCGCCTCGCCGTGGACCAGCGCCTCCCGTCACCGATCGCCGTTCTGGGCCCAGCCACGCCGCGCAGGTCGACCGCCGGATTCCTTGACCGATTCTCCGAGGCCCAGATGACGGTCGGGGTCATCCTTTTCGGTCTGGTCCTGTACCTGCCGTTCGCCGGCACCTATGGCTTGTTCGACCCGTGGGAAACGCACTACGGCGAGGTCGCCCGCCAGATGGCGGTACGGGGCGACTACATCAGCCTGTGGTGGCCGGGGGCCCCGCTCGACGCTGACCATTTCTGGTCCAAGCCGGTGTTGTCGTTCTGGCTGATGAGTTTGTTCCTGCGCGCCTTTGGCGTCGTGGGCGGCGCGCCGGGCGCGATCGCGCTCGGGGCGCGTGCCGAATGGGCGGTCCGGATCCCCTTTTGTCTGATGGGCGTCCTGGGAATTTGGGCGGTCTATCTGTGCCTGGCCCGGTTCGTGGGACGACGGGCCGGAGTCCTGGGGGCCGTCGTTCTGGCGACATCGCCGCTCTACGCGCTCGTCGCCCGCCAGGCGATGACCGACATGGCCTTCGTCGGTCCGATGACCATGGCGTTGGCCCTGGGGGCGATGGCGTTGTTCGATGACCAGGACGAGATCCTGCCGCGCCGACAGTGGCGGGGGCTGTCCTGGCCCCATCATGGGCTCTACTACGCGGCGGTTGGCCTGTTCGCGGTGGCCGCCCTACCACAGCTCATCGTGAACGCGATTCAGCTGTCCTGGCCCCTGCGCCTGGGCCGGCTCGTGCTGACAGTACCCGGCACGGTGGTCATGCTGCCGTACCTCACGGGATTCGTGGGTTTCGTGTGGCTGTCCGCTCGGGCGCGTTTCCGGGCGCCGCTGTACCTGTTCATCGCCGCCACGCTCTGCGGCTTGGCCACGCTCGCGAAGGGCCTGGCCGGATTGGGTCTGCCCGTCATCATCTTCGTCGCCTACCTGCTGTTCACCTGGAACTGGAGGCGCCTGCGGCGCGCGGAGCTGGGGGTGGCCATCTTGATCGCGCTGCTGGCGGTGGCGGTGGTGTCGGTTCCTTGGCACCACGCGATGTTGATCCGCCACGGGTTCCCGTTCTGGGACGAGCTGTACGGCGACAACCACTGGCGACGGCTGGTCCTCGGACGCCACGGAGATCGGGGCTCGTTCGAATATTTCGTGCGGGAGCTCGGCTATGCGATGTTGCCCTGGGTGGGGCTGGCCCCGGCGGCCCTGGCCACGGTTGCCATGAGTCCGGTGCGCGATGTGCGCCGCCAGGGCATATTTTGGTTCGGCGCCATCTGGTTCGTGGCGGCGTACGCGTTGGTGTCGTTTTCGGTCACGAAATTCCATCACTACATCCTGCCGGCGTTGCCAGGGCTGGCGATTGCGATCGCCTGTTTCCTCGACGACGTCATGAGCCGGCGGACGGGACGCGTCGCCGCGGTTGTCGGAACGCTGGGTCTGGGCCTGGGCGCCATCGTGGTCGTCGATCTGGTTGAGGCGAAGAGCAGCGCCCAGCATTTCATCTGGCTCTTCTCGTATGACTACATCAACGCGCCGAAGGGGCGGCCGTGGCCGGACGCCCTCGATTTTCGACCGGCCCTGTGTGTCTTCGCTGGGACGTTCGCCGCCCTCACGCTGGCGCTCGCCTGGCACCGCATCCGCCGCGCCGCGCTGGTGGGGTTGTGCGCAGCGGCGTTGGTGTTCAGCTTCTACTTGCTCGACGGGTACATGCGCGCTACGGCCCCGTTCTGGTCGCAAAAGCACCTGATCGCCACCTACTACCAAACCCGAAGCTCGCCGGACGAAAAGCTGCTGGTCTGGCAGATGTATTGGCGCGGAGAGAACTTCTATACCGCGAACGAGATTTACGAGGGCCCCCCGGCAGAGCGAACGGTTTTTCTGGGCGACAAGAATGTCGAAAACCTCAAAGATTGGATCTCCCGACACCGCGGCCGGCGTGCGTTCCTCTTGGTCGAGCGAAGCCGGTGGGGACAGGTGCCCGGCATGTTGCCGCCCGAGGCACAAAAGTCTCTGCGCATCGTGGACGACACGAACATGAAGTTCGTCCTCGGTCTGGCCAACCTCTAGAGTGCGGCTTGGCCGCCATGAGGGGGCGTCCCCTCCCTAGCCGGCCGCCGCGAGCGGTGCTATTTCCCCGCCTGCCGGCCCGCCAGCTCGTCCATCGATTGGGCCAACTTCACGTCCAGTGCCGTGACGCCACGGGCATCGTGGGTGGAAAGGTCGATCCGGACCTTGTTCCAAACATTGAACCACTCGGGGTGGTGGTCCATCGCCTGCGCGACCAGTGCGACCCCCGCCATGAACCCGAACGCGGCGACGAAGTCGGCGAACTTGTATTCGCGATGGAGCTTTTGGCCCTTGAGCTTCCAACCGGGCAGCTGTGACAACGCGCGGGAGATCTCGGTCTTGCTCAACTTCACGGGCCTGGTGGTGGACATGGCGATACCTCGGGGCGGGAGTGTACTGCCTTCGCGAATAGACGGGAGGCCCCCCGGCGGCGCAAAGTGAGGCATGCAGGATGATCGCCCGNNGACGGCGGCGAAGGAACGATCGATGCGGTCTTGGCAGGGGGCGGCGAACGGAAAGCCCACGACGTGACGGGAGCGGGCGGACAGCGACGCACGGCCGGCTACGGCATGATCTCCACGCCAGAGGGACCCACCGCGATTGTCGAGGCCGCGGAGATCGTGGGGCTCACGGATCCGGCGGGCCTGTCCGTGGCGGTGCGGGATCGCTCGACGACGGGAATGGGCGAGCTCCTGCGCGCTCTCCTCGACGCTGGCACGCGCAGGTTCATGATTGGCCTCGGGGGCACGAGCACCAACGACGGAGGCGCGGGGATGCTTGCGGTCTTGGGTGTTCGTTTTCGCGATCGTGCCGGCCAGGATGTGACGCCAACGCTGGCCGGCCTCGCTCGGGTGGCGTCCGTCGACGCGAGCGCGCTCGACGAACGATTGGCCAGCTGCTCGCTGACGATCCTCTCGGACGTCACCAATCCCTTGTGCGGAGGGCTGGGCGCGACCAGCGTCTTTGGACCTCAAAAAGGTATCCGCGTCGAGGACGTCGGCGCGGCCGATGACGTGTTGAAACGCTATGCCGACCTGGTCGAAGGCGCCTTCGGGACGCGGGCTGCTCATAAGCCCGGCGCGGGCGCCGCCGGCGGGCTTGGCTTTGCGGCCCACCTGTTGGGTGGCCTGAGCCGTTCGGGCGCCGAGGTCGTGGCGGATCTCATCGGTCTCGATGGCGCCCTCGTGGGGGCCTCCTGGGTACTCACCGGCGAGGGCAAGAGCGACGCGCAGACCCTGGCGGGCAAGGCGCCGTTCGTGGTTGCGCGGCGGGCCCATGCGGCGCGCGTGCCGGCGACGTTGTTGTCGGGGGCGGTGGACAGGGCGGCCTTGCCCGACCTGGGCAAGGTCTTCGCCGGCTGCTTCGCCCTGCCCGAGGGCCCCATGACCCTGGCTGCGTGCATCGAGAACGCCCCATCGCTATTGGCCGATCGGGCCGAGCAACTCGCCCACCTGTGGCGGGAGGCTCGCTAGTCCGAGCGTATGCNNCCCCCTGCGCGATAAGGGCCGTAACCAGACGATAGCTTCGAACAAAATGAATCGGCATTGCGAATGCAAATTCGAGCGGAATTCCTACTCTTTTTCTGCTTCCAAATCTGCACTGCATGATATGCCAAATACATGTTTGCTCGTCGATTTGCGCGGCGCGTTCGAACAGAGGCCTGGGCAGTTGGATTCGCCACGCTGCTCGCGAGCGGTTCCGCCTGGGCGACGCAATTCGTCGTCGCGGACGCCACCTATACCCATTCGGCGCAAACCACCATGGACTCGCATTATCGAGTCGTACCGGCCAGCGGGACCCCGTCCAACTGGACGAGTCCCGTCGACTATGCCAACGGGTCGGCCCATGTCCGGCTCGAAGTGCGAACCAAGCCCAACACCACCACAGAAACCTGTTTTCAAGTGTGCTTCGAGGCGACGCAGAACTACGGTTGTACCGACATCTCGAAGCCCTACACGACACTCGGCGTATACGAGTGGGACACACCCTTTTCTCGTTTTTACAAGCCGGGGCCGGTCCCCTGGGAAAAAGGGATTGTCAAAGTGGCGCTTCTCTTGAAGGACACCAAGAACGTGAAGCCCGCGCCCGAGAACGTGGGCGCAGCCACCTCGGCGCTGTACATGCCAACCGACGTGCGGGTCACCGTGACGATCGTATCGTCCGGCAGCACGTTTCTGCCTCCCGGGGGAACCGTCGCGGCTGACGCGGGTTCGCCAGACGCGGGGCAAGCAGCGGATGCCGCTGTCATCGAGGCCGGCACCGGCGGGTCCGATGCNNGATGCCGCCGCCGCAGGCGCAAGCATCGACGCGGATGCGAGCTCCGCGTCCCAAGCCGACGACGCCAGCTCGTCCGCGGATGTCGCGGCTCCGGCCCCGATGCCCGACGCTGCTGGCCCCGTCGAGTTGCCACCGGCAACTGGTTCGGGCGGCAGCACGGGCACGCCTGTCGCAGCGGACGCCGCCGCGCCGATTGTTACGCCCCCTTCTCACGACACCCAGGACGCTGCCGCGACGCCTCCCCCAGGCCCGACCGGGGCGCCCAATCTCGTCGGTAACGGCGGATCCGTGTCTGCATCCGGCTGCGGAGTCACCGGTGGAGATGCTCCTGTGAACGGGTGGGGACTCGCGTGCGCCATGGCGGCCGCCCTCGCCGTACGCTTGCGCCGCCGATCGCCGGGTCGCCGCTAGCTGTCCGGCCCTATCCCGCGATCAGGGGAGGGGCACGCCGCTCGCGCTCACCACGCCCCGGGTGAGTTGGTCGTAGGATGCCTCGCTCCCGGTTACCGCCCTCACGATCCAGTACACCAGCCCGTTGACGTCGGCGAGTCCCAGGTTGATCGACAGGGCATCACCGCAGCTCTGGTGACGCCGGCAAAAGACGTCCCGGTAGGACGCCGAGATTTCGACACGACCGAAGAACGGACGCACGAATAGCTCGCTGCCAATGTCGAATCGGTCGGTGTCCGAATCCGCGGTTCGTCCCGGAACCCACCACGGTCCGGCGCGAACGCCCAGTTCGGTGGAGCCCAAGTTCAACCAGTGCGGTCCAAACATGACCGAAATGCCGACCGGTAGTCCTACGTTCCACCGGGTCTCTCCGGCGCCGACCTCTCTGAAATAGTGCACGTTGGGAGCGGGGAGCTGGAACCGAAGCGCGGGCGCCGCGGCGGGGCGGTAGCTCAACAGCTCCCAGGCGAAGGCCAGGCCACCGTGGGTCCAGTCGAACGTGACGGTGTAGGGCAGCACCAGCTTCTGAAGCAGGGCCAAGCGCGTGCTGCGCAGGGCCCGCTCCGGGATGGTCGAGATCCCCGAGACCCACGCGTCATCATGGCGGCTCGCTTCGACGGCCACCATGTACTGGGCGAATGCAAGACCGGCGGCGGTCGTCTTGTCACCGTCTTGGCGCTCGATGCTTTCCAGACGGGCCAACATCGTCCGCAACGTATCGAATCGCCAGCGCTGCGTATCACGGATGAACGCGGGCTTGTCACCGTTACCGAACTTATCCTTGTCGAGCCGGGACGCGAACGCCGCGAAGCTGTCGCGATCAGGCACCTGATCGGCGCCGGGGCCGTTGAGCGCGTTCCAGATCTCTTCCATCGCCTCGTCGTTGCGAATGCCCTGCAGCTCGCCACGAAGCGCGACGGGCCGGGTTGCGGAGAGGCGTGATTGCGCCTCCTGGGCCAGACTCTGTTCGCTCAGCCTCCGGTCCAGGCTGAGCGTGCGAAGGATGTTGGCAGCCTCGAGGGGAGCCCTCTGGTGCTCGATGCGTATCTCGGCCTCGAGCGCTTTCTTCACAACCGTCGCCGCGCCACGCGACGCAAAGACTCCGATGCGGCTGGCACGCTCCACGAGCCGCGTCGGCCAGTCGTTGCACACGGCCGTGGGGCACGACGCCCGCGCCAGCCAGTACAGACCCTCGTAGATGCCCAGGTAGTAGTCGAACCGCCGAAAGCTGGTGTCGAAGAAGGCGCTGGTCCCCTCCAGGAATGTGCCGAGAGCGGGGACCTCGTTGAACACCCGGAGGTTTGCGACCGGCGTGAAGCGCCGGGTGACCGCCCCAACCTCCGCATGCGGCCCCCCCAGCTGGCCATAGCGCGCCAGGGTCTGAATCTCGTATTGTCCCGCCACCTCGAAGAAGTTCGAAGCCGCCGCCGAATAGAAATCGTAGCCGCGAATGTTTGGCGGCGGCGGCGTACGGGCGCGATCGGGGGAATCATTCTCGGGTCGCTGAAATTTCGAGCCCACGAGCAAGTGAAAGAGGGGCGGAGGCGTCATACCCGGCGCCGGCGCAATCGCCGCCGCCCGGGCAATCTCGACGGCGCCGGAGAGGGGCTGCTGGTCGAACAGACTGCCGTCACTGAATCGTCCCTGACACAGATAGCGTCCGTCGGGACAATACAGGCCGGTGGTCTCGGCGTGCTCGCACGAGGTCCCGCAGTAGTACAAGGGTTGCGGGGCGAAAAGAACAGGGAACGCGGCGCCCGCCGTGACCGCGTCGAGCAATCCGGGAAGGCTCACCCGCCGGCACGAGCGCTCGGCGCCCGAAGGCGCCACGCCACGTTCCGGTTCGGACAGAGGCAAACCGACGTAGGTCGACGAGTGCGTGAATGGCTCGTCGAGGTCTGGCTCGCAGATGTCCAGGGTCGCACCCTCGGATTGCTGACCCGCGCCTACCGGCGCCAGGCGCCCGCGCAACTC
>PMNO01000192.1 GCA_003161835.1 Myxococcales bacterium
GGCATCTTCGCCGTCGCCGAACTAACGACAAAAGCGCGGACCAACTTTCGTCGGTCCGCGCTTCGGTGCGCATGTGATGCGCTGTTATCGGGCGAATCGGTCTAGTTCACGGGAACGATGGTCCACTGTTGATTGCTGCCGGAATTCCAGATGTGTTGCTGCAACACGGTACCCTCGGAGGTCGACCAGGAGGGAACGTCGACCGAGGAGGTGGGGTAGCTGCCGGGGCTGAACTTGTAGTACCCGTCACCGGTCGGGGTGAACGACCACAATTGATTGCTGCTCGCCTTGTACGTGTATTGATTCACCTGAACGCCATCGGCCGAGTACGGACCCGCGTCCATCGATTTGCCGCTCCGGACATTGATGAACTTGTACTTTCCAGGAGATACCTGGGAGATTCTCCAGCGCATGCTGGTATTGGACGAATTGAAGGTGTTCTGGGCGATGAGGGCGCTGTCCGCGGTGCTGGAGCCAGCGATGTTCATGCACAGGTTGTTCCCGCGGTTGCAGACCTTGTAATCGACATTCGGATCGAAATCGCGCCACACGGTGATGACGTGTTTCCAGCTCCCGCAGGTCTTGTAGCCGTCGCCACCCTGGGCCGTGCAGTAGTCCTTGCAGTAGGTTGTACCGGAGGCGTAAGGATTCTTGTAAACGCTGCCGGAGGTCGCGCCCAGGCGGCCGGGAACCAAACCAATGTCGAAATCCTTGCCGTTGCAATAGAGCGCTTGCGGGGGGCTGACGAAGATATTTCCGAAGAACGATCCCTCTTGATACGGGTAGGCGCTGCTTTGACCCCAGCCAAGCGCCGGGTTGGCGCCGTCGAGCCAGAGCGCGACGTGCTGGCCGGATGTGTTCACGTGGGCCAGGACGCAGGCGCTGACGTTTTCTTGGCAGTCAGTGCCGCAGGCGCTGGTCTCCCACTCGGGGGCCAGACCAAGCTGCCCCGTGAACTTGTATGACACCCCGCTCACCACCTTGGTGATGGACCGATCGGCGGGCAGCGCGCATCGTACGATGTACGACACCGTGGTGCGACCCGCCGTCGTGGTCATCAGTCCGTTCACGGAGCTGAGTCCGTTCACGGAGTTGAGCCCGTTNNACCGTTCCGAACTTCCCGCGCAGAGTCTTCATCTTTCGCTCTCCTCGGCAACCCGGCCAGCTCCAAGAGCTCCGTGGGCTTTGCGTCGCCCGGTCGCCCGGGGTTTGCTTTTGTCTGGGGGAGAATCATTCGTCCCCCTCGGCCGGGAAGGATTGCACAAACCCTGCCAAGTATTTTGGTATCGCAAATTACCAATTCTAGCGTAATAACCAGGTGGGAGCCGCTTCTCGTGTTGTCCGGGCGGCTACAACTGCTGCCGGGGAGTCAACAAGCCCCGTTCGGCGGCGCAGCCCAGTCGCTGGGGATCTCCCGTGGACCCTCATCGAACGACTGAAGCGGTACGACATACCGCGGCCCCAGCGCGCGCGCCCTGAGGGCATCTTCGCCGTCGCCGAACTAACGACAAAAGCGCGGACCAACTTTCGTCGGTCCGCGCTTTTTTGGGTAACTGGGGAACTCGGAGTCAGGACGGGGAGAGGGAGGTCTTGTCTAGTTCTCCGAATAGATGGAATCGACGTACGCTTTGATGGTGCCAGCGCCTGATGTAGGACCAGTTGGTGCCGGAGGGAACGTTGATGAAAACGGTCACGTTCTGGCCGGGGCTGAAGCTAGCCGGCGCGTTGGTCTGAAAAGTGGCGGTTCCGGTTCCCTTGGCGTTGATCGTTGCGAGCAGAGAATGGGTCCCGTCGACGTAGCGATCGCTCGCTACCGAGAGTGTGACGGGCTGATCGCCGCTAGAGGCGAAGAGCCGGATTCATTTTCGCCACACGGTGACGATGTGGTTGAAACCCGAGCAGGCCTTGAACCCTGAATTCGAGTAGGGCGAATCGGCCGGCGTGCAATTCTCCCAACCGTTGGGGCTCTTGCACGTGCTTCCGTTCCAGGTCCAGTTGTTCGTGTAGGGGGCGCCCACCTGCCCACCTCCGATGCGGCCCTTGACGACGCCGACCGCGAAATCCTTGCCATCGCAGTAGTACGCCTGGGGAGGGCTCACGAAGATGTTGCCGTAAAACGAACCTTCCTGGTGGGGATAGCTGGAGCTGAGCTTGAATCCGATGTTGGACTTGTCACTGACCAACCAGATGGGAATGTGGACGCCAGTGGTGTTGACGTGGGCCATCATGCAGGCGCTGACGTATTCCTGGCAGGCGATGCCGCACGCCCCGGTCTCCCATTCCGGCGCGAAGCCCAGTTGCCCACGGTAGGTGTGAGAGACTCCCTTGTTGTCCTTCTTGACGATGCTTCGATTCGCCGGCAGGGCGCAGCGTACGAGGTAGGACACCGTCAATCGTCCGGCATCGGTGGTCATGAGACCATTCACGGAGTTCAGCCCGTTCACAGAGTTNNTCGCCTGTTCGGTTGCGATCTCCGAGTCACCGGCGGCGCCCGGATCGGCGCAGCCCGCCGTCAACAGGAATCCGCCCGCGATGAATATGGGCAACTGGACGTGTCTTGACCTTCGCATGTCGTATCTCCTCGGATCGAAGGGGGCTGTCCCAAAAACAATTCTCGGGACGCCCGGAGACACTGCACTTTTCTTGCCATATATTAGTAAGCTGAATCACTGATAATCTGCCTTATGCTCCTTCGGGATCCCCTGCTTGATGCCTGACGGGCTACAAAGGGTTGGGGATCACACAACACAGGCCCGGCCGTGCCACGCCCTTGAGTCCTTGTCATCGCGGTTGGGCGTGGATAGTCTTGCCGCATGCCGGCACTGGTCTTCGTAAGCCGATGATTTCGATCGTGATCCCCGCTCACAACGAAGGCCGCGTCATCGAGAGGTGCCTCCAGGCCGTTCTGGCCGAAGCAGTCCCGGGGGAGTTCGAGATCGCGGTTGTTTGCAACGGTTGCACCGACGACACGGCCGAACGTGCCCGACGGTTCGGCGGCGGCGTGAAGGTCGTCGAAACGCCGGTGGGCTCGAAGATTCACGCCCTGAATCTGGGTGACAAGGCGGTCTCGTCCTTTCCGCGTTTCTACCTGGATGCCGACATTCAGCTTTCGACCAAGGCCATCCGCGACGTCGCCAATTTGCTGGGCGAGGAATCACCGATCTTGGTGGCCGCGCCGCGCGGAATCGTCAATTGCGAGGGCCGTCCCTGGATGGTGCGCGCCTTTTACAAGGTCTGGACCAAGCTCCCCTATTTTTCGGAAGACATGGTCGGGTCAGGCGTCTACGCCTTTTCCCGCAAGGGCCGCGCCCGGTTCGACGAGTTTCCTCAGGTGACCGCCGACGACGAATTCGCCCGTCACATCGTCGCGTCCCACGAGAGGAAGGCCAGCCCCACGTCCACGTTCACCATCAATCCCCCGCGGACGCTCGCCGATCTGCTGAAGATCATGACCCGCACCCGCGCCGCGGACTACGCGTTTCGCGCGCAGTTTCCCGAGTTGCAGCGCCACGGAAACACCAACGCCCGCCGATCCCTACGCATCATCGCGTCCTCACCTTCCATGTGGCTGTATGCTCCCGTCTATCTGGCCGTGATGTTGATTGCCAGGCACCGGGCCCATCAGAAGCTGCGCAAGCAGCAGCAGGCGGTCTGGGAGCGCGACGACAGCTCGCGGCAGTAGCGCCGCCGCGCGGTCACAGCTGACCGAGCAGGGTCTCGAGCTCCGATTCCTGGTTGTACAGGTGGGGAGCCACGCGCAGGCATTTGCGGCCTGCCAGATCGTCGCGCACCGAAACGACGATCCGTCGTTCATCGAGGCGACGATAGATCTCGATGGTCTGGGCATCGGTGGCGGCCCGAAAAGACGTGATCCCCGAAGTCCGAGCGGACGACGGCAGCGCTGTTCCGTCCGCCTCGGACGCACCCGCGATCCGAAAGCCCTTTTCGACCAAGCGGGGGACCAGAAAATTGCGCAAGGCACCCAACCGCTCCGCTATCGCGGCCACGCCGACCTCGCGCAAGAGCGACAGCGCCGCGTGCAGCCCCGTCACGCCCAGAGCGTTGAGCGACCCTGGTTCGTAGCGGCGCGCGGAATCCGGGAACTCTATCGCCGTCCGCGAGAAGTCTTTGTTTGAAGCCACGGACTTCCAGCCGACAGCGGAGGGGTGAAGAACGTCAAATCGTGACCGACGGACAAAGAGGATCCCGACGCCCTGCGGTCCCAACATCCACTTGTGCGCATCGGCGGCCAGAAAATCCACGTGACGCGCCGACAACGGCACGGCGCCAAAGCTCTGGATCGCGTCGACGCAAAACAGGATGCCGCGGGCCTGCAGGTACGCCCCGATGGCATCCACGTCCAGGCCCGCGCCGGTGACGAAGTGAACCGACGAGAGAGACACGAGGCGGGTGCGCGCGTCGATGTGCACGACGACGTCGNNCGATGTGCCCGACGATGTCGTCCAGGGTGACGACGCCATCGGCGCCTGTCACGATCGGTCTGGCCACCACCCCCCGTCTGTGCAAGTCGACCCAGGGAAATACGTTCGACGGAAAATCGCCCTGCGCGAACACGACGTTGTCGCCCGGCTGCCAGTCCAGCCCCTGCGCCACCAGGCCGAGGCCGGCCGAGGTCGACGTCGTGAAAGCGATTTCTTCCGCGTCCACGCCCAGGAGCTCGGCCGCGATCGCGCGCGCTCCGGATTCTGCGGCGGCGTGCAGGTGTTCGAATTGACCGCCCCGCCCCACTTCACCGAGGTAGTCGGTCAAGGCCCGCACAACGCGAGCGGGCAGCGGGCACACGGCGGCGTGCGCCAGGTAGACCCGTTCGCGAACCACCGGAAACTCGCGCTGGCGGAGGGCCTCGTCGGCGCTCAGAGACTCGATGGTCAGCCGCGACGTCAAAGCTGGTCCAGGAAGCGCCGGTACCAATCGATGGTTTCGGCGACGCCCTGTTCGAGGGTCGTGGTCGGCTGCCAGTCGAGCACGCGCTTGGCCTTTTGAATGTCGAGGTACTTGACGACCGGCACCTCGCGGCGGGGGCCGTGGAACAAGGGCTCGCGCTCGCGCCCATCGAACACGCGGCTGATGAGCTTGGTCATCTCGCTGGTCGAGACCGAATGCCCGCGACCGAAATTGAAGGCTTCGCCCGTCGCCACGTCGAGGTGCTCGGCGAGCTTGATGTAGGCGTTCGACATGTCGCGGATGTACAGATAGTCGAGCCGGGTGCTGCCGTCGTCGCGATCACCGAAATCATAGTCGGCCCCGTGGATGAGATTGCGAATGGCGCGCGGAACGATCCTGGAGAAATTGGTGTCGCCGGGGCCGTAGGTGTTCATGAACCGACAGACCGCCGCCTTGATCCCGTACACCTTGGCATAAGCCCGAACAGCCACGTCACCCGCCACCTTCGACGGGGCGTAGATGTTGGACGCGGCGCAGGGGGCATCGTCCTCGTGAATCGGGCGGTCCGTGGTGGTGGTGCCGTAGTAGGCGCCGCTGGACGCGAAGACCAGGTGCTTGGCGCACGACGTGGTCCGCATCGCCTCGAGAACGGTGTACGTACCCATCGCGTTGANNACGGCGTCGATCTCAAAACGTTCGAGGATCGACCGCATGAGATCGAGATTGCGAATATCCCCTTGGACGAAATCGACCCGCGCCGCCAACCCCTGCAGCGTCAGGAACGACGTGCGCGGAAAGACCCGGTCGAGGGCGTAGACGCGCGCCCCGAGGCCCAGCAAGGTGGAACAAAGATGAGAACCGCCGAACCCGGCCGCCCCGGTTACCAAACAAGGACGGCCAGCCCACACATCGCCCCCGGTGCGCGTCATCGCGACTGAAATGCGCCTTTCGCCGCGAAATAGGCGCGGTAGGCGCGAATCGTCCTCCGCAATCCCTCGGCAAAATCGACCGTCGGCTCGAATTCAGTCATGCGCTTGATCTTGTCGCCGTTGAGGCGTTGCTTGGTGATCGTCAGGATGCTGGGGCTGGCGGCCCGCACCTTCACCGACAGACCGTTGGCGAGGATNNACCTGACCGCGACACTCGGGCGTGTGGGCCAACAGCAGAATCGCGCGGATGCAATCGTCGATATACAGATAGTCGCGCCAGTGTTCGATTGAATCGAAGTAGAGCTCCGGACCGATCGGCTGCTGCGCGCCATAGAGGTTCCGCATCGCCCGCGGTATGAGCCGGTAGCCCGTATTGAAATCGCTCGGGCCGAAGAGATTGCACATGCGCAGCACAACGGTCGGAAGGCCGAAGACCTCGTGGTACGTCCTGGCGAACACGTCGGCGGCCAACTTGGCGCCGTCGTAGACCCCAATCCCCCGCAGCGGCGTCTTCTCCTCCTCGTAGGGATCCCCGTCCATCTCGCCGTAGACCTTGTCGGTCGAGGCGTGAAAGATGGCGGTCGGGCGCAGCTTCAAAGAACGCACGGCTTCGAGGACGTTGACCAATCCCATCGTATTGGCCTGAATCGTGTCGGACGGATTTTCGACGGCCTTCTCGATCACGGTGGCGTACGCCGCGAAGTTGAAAATGAAATGGAATTTGCCCGCCCCAATGACCTCGCGAACGGTCTTCGCGTCGCCGATATCGCCGTTGACGATCTTGACCTTTTCGTGCAGGTGCAGCGCTGGGTCGTTCATGAGCGCGTCGAAGTCGGGCGCGGTTCTGATGTCGAACACCGTCACGTGAGCACCCAGATCGACGAGGACCTTGGTCATGTGGCCGCCCACGAATCCAAAACCTCCCGTCACCAACACGTTCTTACCTTCGTAAGTGGCCGCGACCCGGCCAGACTTCTCGTCTTTCGTTTGCCTCGTAAGCATTAAATTCCTCCGGAGTGAAGTAGCAGGGATTCTACACCTCGACAAAAATTCTCCGGGCATTAACTCTTTTTGCGATGGCGACGAATCCCGCGCCGGCCGAAATCGGACGGAAACGAAGGCC
Source organism: Myxococcales bacterium (assembly GCA_003161835.1). Taxonomy (GTDB): domain Bacteria; phylum Myxococcota_A; class Polyangia; order Fen-1088; family Fen-1088; genus FEN-1088. Next base: position 6,958 of record PMNO01000192.1, read on the forward strand.
TGTCCCTGGGCGCGGGAAACAACCCCGCGCCGTTCGCCCGACCGTCGTCGGCGTGGACGCAAACGTACAAGTAGGTGTTCGACCGTCTACTGCTCGGTGGCCAGTTCCCAGCGCTCGGGCGATCGCCACAACCTCGACCGCAACAGCTCTCGCTCGAACAAGAACTCCTTCGGGATACGGTCGAGGAACAGATCGAACAGCTCCTCGTGAGCGCGCACCTCGGCCGCCGAGGCGTCGCGTCCGACACTCATCAATTCGTGAAACCGCTCGCGGGGAAAATCCAGGCCTTCCCAGCGCAGATCTTCGTAGCGCGGCATCCAGCCGAGCGGGCTCTCGACCGCGTGCCCGCGCCCGTGGATCCGGTCCACGATCCAGGCCAGGATGCGCGCGTTCTCCCGAAAACCAGGCCACAAGAATTTTCCGTCGGCCCCGCGCCGGAACCAATTTACCCGGAAAATGCGCGGGGGATTGGGAACGCGGCGCCCGAGATTCAACCAGTGACTGAAATAGTCCGCCATGTTGTAGCCACAGAAGGGCAGCATGGCCATGGGNNACACGCCGTGTGACCAGTTGAAGCTCTGGAATACGAGCGGCATGTCTCGGCTCATTCGGCCGCCGAACACGAAGCCGCTGATGGGAACTCCCTTGGGGTCGTCCCAGCGCGGGTCCAGGGACGGACAGCGCGTGACCGGGGTCGTGAATCGGGCGTTGGGATGCGCGGCGGTCCGCCCGCAGCCGGGGGCCCAATCTTGTCCGCGCCA
>PMNO01000429.1:0-973 GCA_003161835.1 Myxococcales bacterium
TGGATGAATATGGAGAATGGTACCTGGACGCCGCAAACGGCAAAGTGTACTACTATCCGCAGCCCTGGGAAGACATGGCTATGGCGAGCGTCTACGCACCGGTAGTGGATTGCCCGTGGAAAATAGCCGGGACCAGGACGGCCAAGGCCGCCCGGATCATGCTTGACGGACTGACCTTTGAGCACAACAACTGGTCGCGCACCAAGGACCGCTGGATCGGCGGTTCACAAGCGGAAATGCTCTGGGGGCTCGACAACGCGGAGTACACCGATCAGGTGCCGGGGGCGCTCGTGCTGACCCACGCCACCTCCAGCGTGGTCAAGAACTGCGTGTTTCAACACCTGGGTACCTGCGGTGTTCAGCTATACGATGGTTGCGACGGGGCCACCATTCAAGGGAACTACTTCTTTGACAGTACGGCGGCCGGAATAATCGTCGGCAGAGGCGCCCACCTTGTCACCAGCGATGCCACTTCGGAAACCCAGCGCAATACCAACACCTTGGTGAGCAACAATGTCGTGCGCAATACGGGCGCGGATTTCTTGCAAGCAACAGCAATCGATTGCATTCATGCCGAAAAGGCGAAGGTTTATCACAACGATATTTCCGACGTCCCGTTCGCTGGCTACCATCATCGAACGGGGCAGTTCAACGCGCATTTTCCCACCCCGGCCATCGCGGGAGAGACGGAGGTGTTCTTCAACCGATCGTCGCACGTCGGAACCTATCGCCGGTACGCTGCCGGCGACGCGGAGCCGGACTACTACACCTTCGGGCCGGAGCCCATTCACTTCAGTAAGAACTATGCCTACGGTCAGGTCCCCATCGGCCTGAGCAATTCGCTGCAGATCGACGACAATTCGCTCAACGCCCTCGTCGATTTTAGCGTCCTGGATTCGAAGCTCGCCCGGAATTCCTTCTTGTCCTGGAGCGCGGGGAATGTCAACGCCGCGACTGACAACCTCTGGTCCAA
>PMNO01000429.1:1045-6976 GCA_003161835.1 Myxococcales bacterium
GATCTGGGCAGCGCCTATGTGATCAAGAAGCTCGAACTGGAGCCCGTGCTCTTGACCGACGTCGATTTGACGAATTTCGAGATCCAAGCCTCCAATGATGCGGGTTTCGCCACACTTTCCGTGCTTGCCAGCCAGAATGCGACGCAGCTCAGACATCGAGGCGATCTCGGCTACAACGACAAGTTCTGGTACATCGAGCATGACAAGAACGCGTACCGATACGTCCGAGTCTATAAAACCACGGGCACGCAGCTGGCATTGGCCGACCTGCGGGTTTACGTCAAGGGTTCGAGCGCAACACCCGTCAAGCCGTAGGTCGTGGTGGGACGGAGGTGCGCCCCCCATCGCCCTTCACCCGCGGTCCGTGGCTTAGTTGGCTCCCGGGTCACGCGCCCTCCGGCTGGCATAGGTCCACGAACGCCCGCGCCTTGACCTCGGTCTCCTCCCACTCGGCCGCGGGATCGGAATCGGCGACGATCCCGCCACCCACTGACAGCGATACGCGCCCGCCGGCGACGAAGGCCGTGCGAATCGCGATCGCCAGATCCAGATCCCCGGCGGCGCCCAGCCACCCGGTCGCGCCGGTGTAGATCCCGCGGCGAACCGGCTCCAGCTCCTCGATGATCTCCATGGCGCGGCGCTTGGGCGCGCCGGTCACCGATCCGCCGGGGAACGTTGCCTGCAACAGGGCCTCCACCCCGACGTCGGCGCGCAGGCGGCCCCGCACCGTCGACACCAGGTGAAACACGGTGGGCAACTCCACCACCCGCAGCAGCGACTCGACCACCACGCTGCCCGTTTCACAAACGCGGCCGAGATCATTTCTCTCGAGGTCCACGATCATCACGTGCTCGGCCCGATCCTTGGCGGCCGCGACCAGCGACGCGCGCGCGGCCGCGTCGGAGCGCGCGTCGCCGCCACGCGCGCGGGTGCCCTTGATCGGGCGCGTTTCAACCGTGCGATCCAGTGCCACGCGCAGAAACCGTTCGGGGGAGTTCCCCACCAGATAGCGATCGATCGGCCCCCCCGGACGCGAACGGCCGCCGATCCACACGGCGTGCGGCGCCGGCGCGCGGACCCGCAGCGTCGCCGCCATCCAAAGAGGATCGCCGTCGCTGATGGGCGCGGTCAGCCGCCGGGCGAGGTTCACCTGATAGGCGTCGCCGGCGAAGAGATACTCCTTGATCTTGATGACCGCGGCCGCGTGCGCCGCCCGCGCATCCCCTCGGCCCGGCTCCTCGGCCAGCGGTCCCAGGCGCGGCCGCGCGCGTGCGGCAGGCGCGCCTTGCATCCGGACCGCCAATCGATCCGCCGCCGCATCGTCACAGGCCACGATCCGCGCCACCGCATCGCCCGCGGCCCGCATCCAGACGGCGTCGAAAAATCGGAATTCGATCGGGGACCAGTCGTTGTCGTCCCGGGCCTGGGCGGCGATCGGGATCCAATCCCTCGCCAGATCGTACGAGACCCATCCGACGCCGATCGGGATCTCGGGGCCCGGAACCGCCCCGGCCGTCGACCACGCCCGGCGCGCGTCGGCCCATCCCGCCTCGAGCGCATGCAGCGATGTCCCGCGGACGACGCTCGACGGATCCGCGGCCACCGCATCCCAGACCGCCGTTCCCAGATCGGCGTCGCCCGGCAACGAAATCCAGATCGGATCGCGACCGGTCCANNGAAGGCCGCCAGGCCGCCGAGAAGAAGTTCCGCACGTATTGCACGGCCGAAAACACCGAGACGACCATCGACAGGTACAGCATGATCAAACCGGCCCGGTGGTAATCCACGTTGATGGATTGTCCGAGCACGGTTTCGGCCCCGAGCAGCGGATACCGAAAGTGCACCAGCAGCATCATGATGGCCACCAGCTGCAGGGCGGTCTTGATCTTTCCGCCGTCGCTCGCGGCGATCACCAGGCCTTCCGCGGAGGCGATACTGCGCAGGCCGTTGATGGCCAGATCGCGGGCGATGAGAATCACCACGAGCCAGGCGGGCGCCCGCCCCAGTGCCACCAACGTGACCAATACGGCGGTGACGATCAGCTTGTCGGCCAGAGGATCCAGAAATTTTCCGAGCGTGCTCACCTGGTTTCGCTTGCGCGCCAGGTAGCCATCGAGCGCGTCCCCCCCGGCGGCCCCGATGTAAAGCAGGCTGGCGAGGAACGTGCGCAAGGGGTTGTAGTTGTCGATCAGCAGGAGCACGAACGGCACCAGCAGCACGCGGCCAATCGTGATCAGGTTGGGCAGGTTGGTCAGCTCGCGCCGCAACCTTCCCCCCGCTCCGCCCAGGGTGCCTTCGGTCAGGGTGGCTCGATCGCCGTTTTGGGTCATCGGTCTTCTTGTTGTACCTGCGCTCGATTTTTTGCGCCATCGGCACTCGCCACGTCCACCAGCACCACGCCTTCGCCCTCGCAGGCTATGCCGAAGGGCCCGCCTCCGTCCCATCCAGCGGCAGGTTCCTGAGGATCCTCGGCGGCGTCCCTGTGGGTCCCCCGCGGCACCACCTGCCCGATCCAGCCCAACAGGTGCGCAGGCGATACCCACAGCGGCCGATCGGGCGCGACCCGGATCGCGCCCGGCTCGCCGTTGACGCGAATCGCGACGATGCCCTGGCCGCGAAACTGGAGCATCCGCAACGCGCTTCGTGGGACTCGCCCGTTTTCCCAAGACACGGTGCCCTCGAAGGCGAGCACCCTATCCTCGCGAACATAGAGAATGTCGTCTTCCAGGCGCAAGGGAACCAGCCGCCCGGTGGGGGCGCCGACGAACACTTCACCTTGGCCGGTCACCCGACAAAACGGCGACAGATCGCTGCCCGCGCCACCGAGGGCCTCCTCGGTCGGACGTCCTTGAACGCGGCGGTGGGCCCCTTGCCACCGCGCCGCGCCCGAACACGCCACCGCGGCGTCGGCGCGCACGAAGATCTCGTCGCCGATCGCCAACCGCGCCGTGGCCCCCACCCAGGCTGGTTCACCCGCGGGCGGCGCCAGGCGCGCGATGGCCCAGGCCCCCAGGGGCGACACGGCAATACCTCCCGACCCGAGGCGGCCCTGGGTCAGGAACCGATTGGGAGCCACGGCGGGCTCTGGTACCTCGGTCGGCGGGGACGCATCGAATGCCGAAGCGAAGGCGGCCGCCGGGATCGATTCCAACGGCGAAGGCGACGAGATCGAGGACGAAGATGGAGACCAACCCGGCGCCGGGCGCGCGTCGGGAGGCGCGATCGCCCGTTCCTCGCGCTCCACCGCCACCGCGCGTTCTTCCTGGCCCGCGCGCCGAAATGCCGCCGCGGCGCGGGCCGGCTCCCCGCGCCGCGCATAGGCGAATCCCAGATACCCCCACGCCCGGGGATCCTGGGGCGCGAGCCGAGCGGACACTTCCAGTTCGCTCACGCCTTCGTCGATGCGGTCGAGCTTCAACGCGATCAACCCCCCGTTCAGGCGAATGCCCGCGTCGCTCGGCCACGCCGCCGCCAGCTCGCGGCAGACGACCAGGGCTTCGTCCAAGCGTCCCAATTTGAAGCGGACCAAGGCCAAAAGTTTCAGCGCCGACACCTCGGCGGGCGTGATCGACAGCGCGCGCAGAATCTCGACCTCCGCCTCGCGGAACCGAAGCGCGGTCACCATCTCCGTCGCGCTCGACAGGCGGTCCAGGAATCCTCCGTCTCCCCCCGCGGACCAGGGCGATGCGCTGGCCTTGTCTTCCGTCATCACGGATCCGACAAGAACGCCCCGGCGTGGGCCGCGGGACCGCGCCGGTAGTCGTCGTAGCGCCGCAGAACCATGGTGACGTAGGCCCGCGTGGTTTCATACGGAGGCAGACCGCCGTATTTTTCGACCGCCGCGGGACCGGCGTGGTAGCCGGCGATCACCTTTATTTTCTCCTCGTCCGAACAGACCACCGCACGATCGGCGGCCACCCTGTCGGCATCGCTGATGGCCGGGGTGCGGCAGAATCGCCGCGCCAGAACCTGAAGATATCGCGCCCCACCCATGATGTTTTGTCGGGCGTCGAAGCTATCCGTCACGCCCATCAGGCGCGCCGTGTCCGGCATCAGCTGCATCAACCCCTGGGCACCGACGCTGGACACGACATGCGGATCGAAGTCCGACTCCACCTTCATAACCGCGCGCATCAACGCCTCGGGAATGCCGTAGTACAGCTGCTGATCGTGAATGTCCTGGTCGTACCGGGAATACCGCAAGGGTGAGACGTCCCGCGGGGGCACCGCATCGGTCCGCCCGCGCAGAGCTGCGGCTTTTCCGGGACCGGTCTTCAACCAGACTTTCCAGTGGCTGCCCACCGGTCGACGGTTCGTGAATTCGACCACCCCGTCGGCACGCTCGCGGGCCCAGAAGGTGCCGCCGTCCGCGGGCGCCGGATCGACGGTGCGATTCCGCCCGAGGCTCCGAGCGGATGTCCCGCCGGGGACGAAACCGGAACCCGCGCGCGGCTGGTTGGAAAACTCCACCGTGCCGTCCTTGCGCGTCCGGTTCCAGATCTCGGCGCCCCCGCGCGACGATGCCACCACGGGCACCGCGCCGGCCGCAAGCAGAACCAGGCCCAGGAGGCGTTTCATGCGCAGGNNGCTCCGGGGTCGCCGAAGCACCCGCGCCGGACTAGAGTCCCATCCTTGTCCCAGACGCCACCCTCATCCCCGGAAACAACCGATACAAGTTCCGTGCTCGAGACCGACTATCTGGTCATCGGGTCGGGACTGGCCGGATTGACGTTCGCTCTGTCCGCGTCCGAACACGGGCGGGTTCTGATTGTCACCAAGAAAGCGCCGTCGGACTCGAACACGAACTGGGCTCAAGGCGGCGTGGCCGGTGTCCTGGATCCGACGGACAGCTTGGAGACCCACATCGAGGACACGCTGCGCGTGGGTGATGGCCTTTGCCACCCCGACATCGTGGACGGCTGCGTGCGCGAAGCCCGCGACCAGATTCTGCGTTTCGCCGAGGTCATCGGCGTTCCGTTCGATCGCGACGGGGATGGACATTTCGAGCTGGGACGCGAGGGCGGCCACACCGCCCGCCGCATCGTCCACGTCAAGGACACCACGGGAGCCGCGATTCAGACCGCGCTTCTGAACCGCGTCGCCGAGCATCCCGACCGGATCCAGATGTTGCAGGACCACCTGGCGATCGATCTGCTCACCACCGCGAAATACGGCGGACCGAACGTCGTCTTTGGGGCGTACGTGTTGGACCAACACACGGGCCGGGTCCGCACCATCGTCGCGCGCGCGGTGGTCCTGGCCACCGGTGGCGCGGGCAAGGTGTACCTCTACACGACCAATCCCGACGTCGCGACCGGTGACGGGATCGCGATGGCGTATCGGGTGGGCGCCCGGGTGGGCAACATGGAATTTTTCCAGTTTCACCCCACGTGCCTGTACCACCCGCAGGCCAAATCGTTTCTGATCTCGGAGGCCTTGCGGGGCGAGGGCGGGATCCTCCGCCTACGTGACGGCACGCCCTTCATGGCCCGCTACAGCCCCTTGAAGGATCTGGCCCCCAGAGACATTGTCGCCCGCGCCATCGACGCGGAACTGAAACGGACCGGCGACGACCACGTCGATCTGGACATGACCCACTTGCCGCCCGATTTTGTGATCCAACGCTTCCCGATGATTCATCAGCGCTGTCTGGAACTTGGGATCGATATGCGCAAGACGCCGATCCCGGTGGTGCCCGCCGCGCACTACAGCTGCGGNNGGCGTGGTCGTGGACGAGCGCGGTCGCACCAACGTCCCCAATCTTTACGCGGTGGGGGAAGTGTCCATGACGGGCTTGCATGGCGCGTGTCGACTCGCGTCCAATTCCCTGTTGGAGGCGATGGTCTTCGGTGCGCGCGCCGCTGACGATGTGCGCAACGCGCAGGTCGAGCGGCCGGCCCACGTCACGCCCTGGTACGCCGGCGAGGCCAC
>PMNO01000582.1:0-171 GCA_003161835.1 Myxococcales bacterium
GTGGCCGTGATCTCCAGGCAGTCGGGAAGACTGACCCGTTCGACCACCAAGGAATGATACCGGGTGGCTTCGAATGGGTTGGACAGACCGGCGAACGCGCCCTTCCCATCGTGGGCAATCATGGAGGTCTTGCCGTGCATCACCTGCCGCGCGCGCACCACCTTGCCGCCA
>PMNO01000582.1:253-3815 GCA_003161835.1 Myxococcales bacterium
CCGTGGCCGAGCCGACCCGCTGGTCCGCCTCGCCGAGCCATTTCAACGGCCGCGATGACCGCCTGTGCCTTGTTCACCGATTCGTCGTATTCGGTCGCCGGCACGCTGCCCGCGACGATGCCGGCCCCCGCTTGTACATAGATGGTGTCACCCTTCGTCACCAGCGTGCGGATGGCAATCGCCAGATCCAGATTGCCGGTGTACGACACGTATCCCACGGCGCCACCGTACAGTCCCCGGCGTGACGGTTCCATTTCCTCGATGATCTCCATGGCGCGGATCTTGGGGGCGCCACTGAGCGTACCCGCGGGAAACACCGCTCGCACGACATCTCCTGGGCGCAGGCCCGGGCTCAGCGTGCCCCGGATATGGGAGACGGTGTGCATGACGTGCGAATAGCGTTCGGTGACCATTTGCTCCGTGATGCGCACTGTCCCCGCAACCGCGACCCGCCCCACGTCGTTTCGCCCGAGATCAATCAACATCACGTGTTCGGCGCGCTCCTTGGGATCGGCCTTCAGCTCGGCCTCCAGGGCGGCGTCGGCCTCGGGCGTCGCGCCGCGCGGCTTAGTTCCGGCGATGGGGCGCAACTCGATCTCGTTTCGATCCAGGCGGACCAGCACTTCAGGCGACGCGCCGGTCACGATCGCCTCCGGAAAATCCAGGTGAAACATGTACGGCGATGGGTTGGTGACCCGGAGCGCACGGTAGACATCGAACGGATCAATGTCGCCGCGCGGGACCTGGAACCGCTGCGAGTACACCACCTGGAACGCGTCGCCCGCCAGGATGTAGTCCTGAATTCGGCGCACATTGGCCTCGAACGTCTCGCGCGTCACCGTCGATTGGGGCGGGGGGGGCTTGACCGGCGAGGGGTCCAACGCGCGCAAAGGCGGTGCCGGACGTGCCAGTCGGTCCAGAACGTCGTCGATGCGGCGGCAGGCGCCGTCGTACGCCTCGGTCGCATTCACCCCGCCACCCACGTCGGCGGCGGCCACCACCTTCACGGTTCCCCGCAGGTTGTCGAAGATGACCACCGTATCGGTCATGCAGAGACAGATCTCCGGGAGGCCCAGGACATCCGGCTTCGTGGCGGGCAAATCCTCGAAGGCCCGCACGGCGTCGTAGCCGATCCAGCCCACGGCGCCCCCGAAAAAACGTGGCAATCCCGGCGGGACCGCGGGCGACAGGTCGGCCAGATAGCTATCGACGAAACCCACGGGATTGCTGTTCTTGAACCGTTCGACGACCTCGAACGAGCCGGTGGTTTCGCCCGCCTTACCGGCGCCGCTGCCCGCGCGCGGGCGCAAAATTTCGATCTCGGACCCGCGGGAGCGAATCACGGCCCGCGGACGGACTCCGACGAAGCTGTAAGCCGCCCATTTCTCGCCGCCCACGACGCTCTCGAGCAGAAAGGAATACGGCCCTCGCCCGAGCTTTGCGTAGGCGGAGACGGGCGTATCCGAATCGGCAACCACCTCGCGATAGACGAAGGCCAAGCGCCCTCGGCGGGCAAGTTCGACGAAACCAGCGTGGTCTGGAACGTAGTGTGACATCGGAACCAGACAATTTATCACGGGTTTCGGGCATGCCCCCGCGGTACACGATATATTCCGCGCCCCGTGACCCAGGCCCATCTCCCAGGCAACGACAGCCACGACCGCACCGCCCGGTTCGTGCTGTGGACGCTGCGTCGTGGACAGTGGCTGTGGTTGGCGGCCCTGGTTCTTGCCGTGCCGGCGGCGTGGCGCACGGCCCACCTCTACAGGAACCTCCGCAGCGACGTCGAAGAACTGCTGCCCCGCGAGGCGCCAAGCGTGAAGGCGCTCAATGAGCTACGCAGCCGGATGCCGGGGTTGCAGTTTCTGGGCGTGCTGGTCGACGCGGGGCCCGACGCCCCTCCGGCCCGCATGAGGGCGGCCGAGCGTTTCATCGACGATCTCGCGAACCTGGCCAGAAAGTATCCGCCGTCCCTGGTGGGAGGGGTTCGCCTGGGATTCGCTGCCGAGCGCGCGTTCATCGAACGTCACGCGCCCATCCTGCTGGAACTGGATGACCTCCGCCTCATCCGCAGCCGGCTGGACGACCGGCTGCACTACGAATACGGCAAGGAGACGGGGACTCTCCTGGATGATACGGGGCCACCTCCGCTCGATTTCTCGGACATCGAGGCGCGCTACCGATCGCGCGCGCCCACGAGCGGATTGTCGGGAGATCGATTCTCGAGCGCTCACCTGGGGGTGACGTTGCTGTTGATCGAAGCGGGGGGATTTTCGACCAGCGCACAGCAGGCGGAGCGCCTGATCAGCCGCGTCCGGGCGGACGTGGCATCCCTGGGGGGGCCGCAAGCGTACGCGCCCGGATTGCGGCTGGGATTCACCGGCGACGTCGCGGTTTCCGCCGAGGAGACCGCGGCGTTGATGCAAGACCTGACGGTCTCCTCGATCCTGGTGGTTCTCGGGGTGATCTTGGTGCTGTTCTTGTATTTTCGCTGGTGGCCAGCCGTCATCGCGTTGTTGTTGCCGCTCGCTGTGGCAACGGTGTTCGCGTTCGCGCTCGGGAATCTGATGGGGATTCGCGAACTCAATTCGAACACCGCATTCCTCGGGTCGATCATCGTCGGGAACGGCATCAATTTCGGTATTATTCAGCTGGCCCGCTACACGGAGGCGCGCCGGCGTGGCAGCCCCCCCACCGAAGCGCTGTTACTGGGTCTCGGGGGAACCCGCGTCGGTACGTTGTCGGCGGCGCTGGCGGCCGGAGTGGCCTATGCGTCCTTGATGGCGATGCAGTTTCGCGGGTTTCGTCAATTCGGCGTGATTGGCGGGCTGGGCATGGTGCTGTGCTGGGGCGCCACCTTCGTTCTGGGACCGCCTTTGGTTGCCTGGCTGGATCGGGGGCGTTCGGCTCCGCTGCCTCACAGTCCACGGGATGTGCCGACCCGCGGTCCCATCGTGTGGTTGTCGGGATGGGTGGCACGCTATCCACGTTCCATCCTGGTCGTGGCGGCCGCGCTGACCGGCCTGGCGATGATTCGGGTGGCGCATTTCGGCGCCGACCAGCTCGAATACGATTTCGGGCGCATGCGCCGCGCCGATACCTGGCGCACCGGCGAAGGCTTCTGGGGCAAGAAGATGGACGCCTTGCTGGGCCAATATCTGACCCCAACGGTGCTCCTGGCCGACACGGAAGCCGAGGCGCGAGTCATCACCGCCGGTCTTCGTCGGGCGATGTCCGCGCCGCCGCTTTCGGAAATGGTCGCGACGGTCCGGACCGTCGACGACGTTCTGCCAACGGATCAAGCCGAACGGCGAGCCGAGATCGACGGCATCCGCAAGAAATTGACGCCCAATATTCGGGCCGCTTTGACCGCGGATCAGGCGGCCAAGGTGGACACGTTGTTGGGGCGGGCCCCCACCGAGCCCATCTCCGCCGCCCAGATTCCCCCGACGCTCCTCAAGGGTTTGCTGGAACACGATGGGCGGACCGGCCGCGCGGTCCTGGTATATCCCAAGCCCACCGCGGGATTGTGGCAGGGCCCGCGCAACGCCGCCTTCGTCGA
>PMNO01000392.1 GCA_003161835.1 Myxococcales bacterium
TCGACGACCATCCTCAAGTTCACCTATCACGACAACCTCGACGAGGTCTTCCAGCGCCAGATGTACGAGTCGGCGCTGCGCGACGGGCTGACCAAGGCCTTCAACAAGAAGTACTTCACGGACCGGCTCGAAAGCGAATTCACGTTCTCCGTGCGACACGCAGCACCTCTGACGCTGGTCATGTTCGACATCGATCACTTCAAGAAGATCAACGACACCCACGGTCATCAGGCGGGTGACGCGGTCCTGACGGATCTGTCGGCCCTGATGATGATGTCCCTGCGGACGGAAGATGTCTTTGCCCGCTATGGCGGCGAGGAGTTCGCGGTGATCTGCCGCGGCTCCGACCTGGCCCAGGGACAGGTGATTGGCGAACGCCTGCGCCGTGCCGCCGAAGGACGTCCATTTGGCTACGACGGCAAGGTCATCCCGGTGACCATAAGCGTGGGACTGGCCGGCATGCCGGACGCGGCGATCAAAGACGCCTCCGCGCTGGTCGCGGCCGCCGATGCGGCGCTCTATCGATCGAAGCAAGGCGGGCGGAATCGCGTGTCGGTTCACATGTCCCTCTAGACCGATCCGCTGGCGCGGCCTGGTTGCCTGACAGACCCCGTCCCGGCCTACCCGGCGCGCCGAGCCCGTCGAGAATTTGCCGACCGTCGACAAGGTCCATAGTCTCAGGCGGTGGCTAAGCTCCCGTGCGCCGGTCTCCTGCTGGCGTTGTCAGGTCTGGCGTTGTCTCGGGTAGCAGTCGCGGCGCCGTCCGAGGGCGCGGACGATGACGACAACGACGGCGCGGCGGCCGCTCCAGTTTTGCCGCAGCCCCGAAGCGCGCCCCGCCGACCGGAGCGGCGGGAAAAAGGCGTTGCGTTCGACCCTACCTGGTTGCAGCCATTTTTTGGCTCGGCGGCGTTGCACAAGGCCGCCTCCGAGTTTCGGCAGGAGCAATGGGCGACCGCCGAGGCGGGGTTGGCCAAGGGCGTGGCGCGGCTGCCCCGGGGCTCCGCCACGGCGGTGGCGGATGAAAGGCTGGCCGCGCGTTTCTTGATCGGGCTCGCCAAGGCCAGCCAGTTCAAATGGTCCGAGGCTGCGGCGCTGTTTCAGGCCCTTTATCGGGACTACCCGCGCCTGGCTCCGTACCACGCCTACAATGCCGCTCGCTGCCAGCTGCGCGACGGCAAGCTCTTGCTGGCCCTGGAATGGGCGCAGAAGGTCGCGGAAGGAACCGTTCCCGAGGCGGAAGCCGAGCTGGTGCGGCTGGACGCTCTGCGCGGCCTCGGCCGCTGGAAGGAAGCCGCACGCGTCGCTGCGGAATACCTGGCCCACTTTCCCCAGGGCCCCCGCAAAATGGAGGCGACTTTCAAGCAGGCGGAGGCGCTCGAGAAGGCGGCGGCCGAAGCGCGCGCGCTGGAGATCGATGCGGATCTGGAGGACATCACGGCCCTGTATCGCCGCGTGTGGGCCGAAGCCCCGCTCGACGATTGGAGCGGGCGAGCGGCCGACCGCCTGGAGGCGATCGCCACGGCCCTGCCCCCGGTCGAAGCCAAGCTGGTGCGGACCCATGTCGCGTCGGAGTGGGTGGCGCGCGGGATGGTGCTCTTTGACCGCAATCGAAACCCCGACGCGGAGGCGGCGTTCGGCAGTGCGCTGGGCGCGCCTGGCCTGGATCCCGAGCTCGAATGTCGCGCGCGCTATCACCGCGCGCAGTCGATCTGGAAGCAACGGCAGCGCCCGCGCGCGGCTCCCCTGTTCGACGAAGCCGAGGTGGCTTGCCAGCGCGCGGGCAACCAGGACCTGCACGCCAAGGCGCTCTACCAGGGGGCGCGGTCCTGGGCGGCCGCTGGTGACCGGACCGCCGCGCTCGGGCGCTACGCCCGGGTGGAAGCCGAGCACCCGGAGCACTCCTATGCGGACGACGCTCGGCTGCGCGCCGCCGAGCTGGCGTCCGACGCCGGCGATGAGACCACGGCGAACAAGATGCTGGCGGAGCTCACCGAGAAGTATCCGAAAGGCGATCTCCTGGGTGAGGCCCTGTGGCGGCTGGCCTTCTCCGCGTGGCGGGCCGAACGATATGACGACGCCCGGCGCTGGCTAGACGAAAATCTGCGCCGGATTCCGCACGAGGAGATCTGGTACGCCGAGGGTCGGGCGTTGTACTGGAAGGCGCGCCTGCTGGAACGCCTGCAAGATCCAAAAGGGGCTCGCGTCTACTACCTGCGCGCGGTGCGCGAGTATCCGCTGTCGGTCTACGCGTTGCTGGCCTTCGGTCATCTCGGCGACAAAGATCAGAAGGGCCGCGCGGCCCTGGTCCGCGAGCTGCGCGATCGCGCGAAACCCGTCGCGTTTCGTTTCGCGCCTCGTCCCTTGTTCGGCGAGCCCGGATTTCGCCGCGCCGTTGATCTGGCCCGGATGGGTCAAGGCGGCGACGCGCGTCGGGAACTGGCCCGTCTGGGCCTGCAGACCGTGGGGGAAAAACACGCGACCGGTGGACCGCGGAAGGATGAGGGGGATTTGCTGTGGATAGCGGCCGTGCTGCTGGACCGAGCGGGTGTCTGGAACGCGTCGCACTCCATCCCGCGCAACACCTTGACCGACTACCGACTCTCGTACCCGCGCGGACTTGGCACCACCAAATGGCGGCTGTCCTACCCGCGCGCCTTCGGGGATCTCGTGAGCAAGAATGCCCGAGCCAATCAGATCCCCGAGGCCTTGCAGCTGGCCATCATGCGCGAGGAGAGCGCATTTTCACCGCGNNGGCAAGGCCGCGCCGCTGTCCATCGCCGGCTACAACGCGGGCGAGGCCGCCGTCGATCGCTGGCTGTCGGAGCGCGGCCAGCTGGCCATGGACGAATTCATGGAGACCATCCCGTACGACGAGACCCGGAACTACACCAAGCGCGTGCTGGCTTCGTACTTTGCCTACGCGTGGCTGTACGACGACAAACGCCCGGTGCCGACGATTCCCCAGAACGCGCGCCCCCGCTGATCGGGTGGTCGCGGCCGGGCGGCGCGGTGACGGCCAGGTCGTCGTCGCACGCGAGCACATGCAGCGACGCGCCCGTCGCCGTTTACTTCTTCTTCTTGCGCTTGAAGAATCCGCTCCGTTCGGGGTTGACCCGCTGCCCGCCCGCCGCGGCGTAGGCGCGCAGGTGCTCCTCTTCCTCGGTGGCGAGCGTCGTCGGCACCACCAACTTGACGTGCACGACCAGGTTGCCGGTTCCCCGGCCGTCGACCCGAGGCAAGCCGCGTCCCCGCAGGATCAACAACTCGCCCGGCTGGGTACCGGCCGGAATTTCCACTTCGGTCTCGGGACCGGTCTCGTGACCGCCTTGCTCGGCGTCCGTGGCCGCCGCGCTCGCCGGGCTCGCGGGATCTCGATCCGGATCGGCGATCAACACCGGCACCATCACCTTGTCGCCGAGCGCGGCTTGGGGAAAGCTGACGGTAACTTGCGTGTGCAGGTCGGCCCCATCGCGTTCGAACCTGGGATCGCCCTCGACGTGAAGCACGACATACAGGTTCCCCGGGTGCGCGCCCGGTGGGGCCTCGCCNNTCTTCTTTGTGGCCGACGCCGCTGCCCTCGCAGGTGGGGCACCGCTTGCGGATCACCTTGCCTTCGCCCCGGCAGATGGGACACGTGGTCGCGATGCGCAAGAACCCTTGCGCGTGCATGACCTGTCCGCGGCCGCCGCAGTGGCGGCAGGTTTCGGGTGACGTGCCCGGAGCCGCGCCGCTGCCGCCGCACGACGCACATGGCTCGCGGCGCTGGACCTCGACCTCCTTGGTCACTCCCGTGGCGGCCTCGATCAGCGTGATCGACAACTCGGTCTGGATGTCCGCTCCGCGCGTCTGGGCGCGGCCCCCGCCCCTCCCGCCGCCGAACATATCGCCGAAGATGTCGGAAAAGGCGCTGAACACGTCGCCCATGTCGCCGAATCCGGCCGGCCCGCCCCCGCCCATCTGCGCGCCTTCGTGTCCATATCGATCGTAACGCGCCCGCCGCGCCGCATCCGACAGAACCTGATAGGCCTCCGCCGCCTCCTTGAACTTGGCCTCGGCTTCACGGTCGTTCGGATTGCGATCGGGATGGTGCTGCATCGCCAGGCGGCGGTAGGCCGCCTTCAGCTCGACGGCCTCCACCTCGCGAACGACGCCCAGTACTTCGTAGTAGTCACGCTTTTCTGCCACGGTAAGGCCTCAACGTATGGAGTGCTCGGCGCCCTGTCAATCGGCACCGGGCATGATCGTCGTGGTTGGCTGCGGTTTTCGGAGGGCCGGCCGGCACCGATGCGGACCCATCTGGTAGTCTACCCGGCATGAAGCACGGACCCGGTTTTTTGGCCCTGGTCGAGGCAGCCAAAAAAGCGGTGCGCCAATGCACGGCCCATGACGTGAAGGTCCGGTTGGACCGGGGCGACCGCTTCCAATTCGTCGATGTCCGGGAGGACCATGAGTTTGCGGTGGACCATGCCGCTGGTGCGCGTCACCTGGGCCGTGGGATCCTGGAGCGCGATATCGAAACCGAGATCCCCGATCACGACACGGACATCGTTCTGTACTGCGGTGG
>PMNO01000713.1 GCA_003161835.1 Myxococcales bacterium
CCTCGAATGGCGAATCAAACCAGCGCGCTCTAACGAGCAGCAACCAACTCGCCACTCCGGCAATGACGATCGCGAGGGAGAGTGGTGTGTTGAAAAGTGCCCTGGCCAACCCATGTCCGAACCCGCCCTTGGTGTTCAGGAGGTTGTGGTACGAAATGGTCAGGTGATAGACGTCGACGGGATTCACCCGCAACGCCAGTATGAACCCGACACCGCAGACCAGTGCGGTGACCCCACCCGCCGCCAATCCCGCCATCCGCAGCGCACGTCTGTCAGACCGAAAGAGGCTCGCCACCANNGACGGAATTCCAGCAGGTAACCGATGATGTCTGCTTGCGCCGCGATCACCAGGACCGCCAGGCAAAATGAGTGGATCGGAAGCACCAGGGCACTGGGCAGGCGCCGAAATGAAAGGGCCACGTTCTTCCACGTGCTGACCAGAAATCCCAAGTGACCGATGGCCGTGATGACCCTCAAGGCGAACAGCACCGCATAGGTGTCGCCGAAGACCCGGAAGACAAGCGAAAGCGGGTACCAAAGAAAGGGTGGGTGACATTCGAAGAAATCGGCGTACGGACGAAATCCACCCTTGATCAGCCAAATGTCGTGAGCGTGTTCCAGTTCGTCGTAGTCGAAACCCCGGTGCGCGATCGCCAACGCCCAAGTCGCCAACGTCAAGAACGTTATGCCCACGGTCAACGCGTCAACGATATCCAATGATCGCGCGCGCTTGATGACGGAGAGCATGACGGAGGCGGGAGGCATACCATGTGCTTGTTTCCCGGGGAACCGGCGGACCCCAGGCCNNCGCGATCGATTTGCGTCGGTTCGGTGGTTCAGTCTAACGTCGGCGCTGTCCATGTCGTTCTATCAGCGTGTCCTCGGCCACCCGTTTGTCTACAACCGGATTCGGCCGTTTGTCGTGGGCGGGATCGATTGGTCGCCCCTGTACGAGAAGCTCGAATCCGGGCCGGGCGATGTGATTGTCGACGTGGGTTGCGGGACCGGGATCGCGCACGATTACCTGCGCGGCTTCGCGGCCTACTTCGGCTTCGACACGGATCAGGTGGCCATCGATTTTGCCCGCCAGAACAAGTCCGGGCCCAACGTCACCTACACCTGCGGCATCTTCACCGCCGAGGACATCGCCCGCATTCAGCCCACGCGCATCATTCTGGCCGGCCTTCTGCATCACCTGTCGGACGGCGATGCCTTGAGCTTGTTGCGCATGTGCGCCCAGGCCCCCTCCGTGAAGCGGATTGCCACCTCCGACGTGGTGTACCTGCCGAAGCAATTCGTGAGCAACGCGCTGGCCTATTTCGATCGCGGCAAGTTCGTCCGAAAGCCCGCGCAGTACGTGGATCTCATCACCCAGGCGGGGCTGCGCATCGTGCGGCAGGACGTCGTGCGGTCACACCCCACCAACGGCAAGGCCTTGTATTTCATGACCGCGCTCGAGCCCGGCGGGTAGCCCCGGGGGCGGTCGGGCCCCGGTCTCGAAGCCTCCCTCTCGACAGATGCGTCAATTCTTTCTAAGACTTCTGTCATGTCGAACTCGTTTGGGGCGCGCGGCACACTGAAGGTCGGGAATCGCGAGTATGAAATTTACCGTTTGTCGGCTCTGACGACGGCGGGAATGGATGTCTCCCGGCTCCCGTACAGCCTGAGAATCCTGCTCGAGAATCTGCTTCGGACCGAGGATGGTCGGGCTGTCAAGGAGGCCGACATCCGGGCCCTCGCGGCCTGGGATCCCAAGGCCACCCCGTCCGTCGAAATCGCGTTCATGCCGGCGCGGGTGTTGCTCCAGGATTTCACGGGTGTTCCCGCGGTGGTCGACCTGGCCGCGATGCGCGATGCGATGAAGCAGATGGGCGGCGATCCAGCGCTCATCAATCCCTTGCTGCCCGCGGAATTGGTGATCGATCATTCCGTTCAGGTCGACGAGGCCGGCCACGCCAACGCCTTCGCCTTGAACGCCAGCATCGAATTCACCCGGAACAAGGAGCGGTACGCGTTCTTGCGGTGGGGGCAGTCGGCGCTGCGGAACTTCGCGGTGGTACCCCCCGACACCGGGATCGTGCATCAGGTCAACCTCGAATATCTGGCGCGGGTCGTGTTCACGGCGCCGGCGTCGTCGCCGTCNNGGCGTCCTCGGCTGGGGCGTGGGCGGAATCGAGGCCGAGGCGGCGATGCTGGGACAGGCCGCGTCGATGCTGATCCCGCAGGTGGTGGGATTCAAGTTGCACGGCAGGATGCGGGAGGGTTCCACCGCGACCGACCTGGTGCTGACCGTGACCGAGCTGCTGCGCAANNCTGCGGTACATGCGGTTTTCGGGCCGCGAAGAGCATCAGGTCGCGCTGGCCGAGGCCTATTGCCGCGAACAGGGGCTGTTTCAGACCGCGGAGTCTCCGGACGCCGTTTACTCCGATACCCTGGATCTGGACTTGGCGACCGTCGAGCCGAGCGTGGCCGGACCCAAGCGCCCCCAGGATCGCGTCAGCTTGTTCGCCGCCAAGCAGTCCTTCGAGGCGGCGTTGCCCTCCCTCGTCAAGCCCAAGAAAAAGGACGCGGGGGGCGCAGGCGCGGGCGCAGGCGCGCCGGCGGCATCGGCATTCCCCGACCTGAAAAATGGTTCGGTGGTGATTGCCGCCATCACCAGTTGCACGAACACCTCCAACCCATCGGTGATGGTCGCCGCGGGCCTGGTGGCCAAGAAGGCGGTGCAGCGCGGGCTGTCGGTGAAGCCTTGGGTCAAGGCGTCGCTGGCGCCCGGTTCCAAGGTGGTCACCGAGTACTTGAACGACGCGCAGCTCACCCCGTTTCTCGACCAGCTGACCTTCAACCTGGTGGGCTATGGCTGTACGACGTGCATCGG
>PMNO01000067.1 GCA_003161835.1 Myxococcales bacterium
CTTGTTCTCTCTGCACTCGCTCGACCTCGGGGACGTCGTCGCCTGGTGCGCCGGGCACATCCTCGAGCTCGCGGACCCGGACGCGTACGATCCGTTCTTTACGACCAAGAAGCGCGGCGAGGGGACCGGCCTTGGCCTCACCATCGTCGAGGGGATCGTGCGGAACCGCGGCGGCGAGATCTCGCTCGCCAGCCGCGCGGGCGAGGGCACGACCGTCACTGTGCGCTGGCCGCAGATCCCAAAGGCGGTGCGGCCTCACCCGCCCGAGAACAGGCTCCACCGCACGATGGCGTGAACGCCCCAGCAACCCGCGATCTAAGGCCGCAATCGATCAATTCCGTGCGGCGGGCTGACGCCGCCCGCCGTCGATCGCACGGTGATCGGCGCTGCCGGGGGCACCGCTGGCTCCGGGGCGCCCACCAGCGTCAGCGTGTAGATTCCGCCGCCGGTGTTGGTGAAAAGACTTCCCAGCACCGCCGGATCGAACGTGACGCCCGTCTCCGTCAAGTAGGGCGCCAGGGTCAAATCGACGGTCGGGCTCACGATTGATGAGGTCGCGGTGATGATCAGCCGCTGTTTACCCGTGCGGTACTCGACGCTGGTGACCGCGACCGCGTCGGCGAGCGGCGTGAACGTCACGGTCGTCGTATCGGGGACGGAGCTGACGCCGGCGCTGTTGGTCGCGACGATCTGGAATCCCAGCGTCACCGCCGCCGCTCCTCCGGGCACAGCGACCGTGAACGTCACCGACGCGCCGGTGGTGGGATTCGGCGCGAGCACAATCGGCGACCCGGAGGTCTGAGTCCAGACGAACGTGCAGGGCAAGCCGGCCGGATCGAAGCACGTCGCGGTCAGGGTCACTGGCGTACTCGACCCCACCGTGCGCGCCGCGATGTGATTCACAGTGGGCGCGGCCGCCGCGCTGACGGTGACGGTCACGCTCGCGATCGACGAGCCGGCGGCGTTGGTCGCGGTGAGCGCGAACGTGAGCGCGGTGGGGGTCGCGACGATGGGTGCGGTGAAGGTCGGATTGGACATATCGGCGCTGGACAGAGCCACCGTCGGTCCCGCGGTCTGAGTCCAGTGGAAGGTGATGGGCGTGGTGCCCGTCGCGCTTCCGGCCAGCGTCACCAGCGTTCCCGAGGCGACCGCGGCCGCAGGTCCCGCGTTGGCGGTCGGCGGCGTGACCGTGTTGGCGCACACCGGGGCGACGCTGCCGGGCCAGGGCGTCAAGGGACCCGCGAGCGTGCCCGCGCTGGACGAGTAGCCGCCGCACGCGAGGAAGGGAATCGACTCGAAGTTGTTCGGCACGATCGGTGTGCCGGGCACGTTTTCCGGGAAGATGTACTCGAGGATCGGGGCGTGGTACTGGCCGAAGAAGATGCCGTTGGCCACCGTGGTGGCGGTCGGCGCGCCCGGTACCTGCCCGTGCAGGCCCTCGACGACCGCGCGCACCTCGCGGGTCGCCGGCAGGAATGTCCCCAGCTGATTCATGACGCAGGTCTGGTCGGGGCGCGCCGGCACGGTGCCGAACGGATCGCACGGCGGGCGAAAGCGCCAGCGACCTTTGACCGCGCCCGCCGGCGGACCCGGATCGATCCCGATGGTGCCAAAGTCGCGGTCACTCGTCGCCCCGGTCGCCGGATCGAGATCGATCCCGTAGAGATGGATTCCCCGGCTGGGGTCGGTGGTCATGCCTTCGAAGCGGGTCCGGATCGCCGCCTCGGCGGCGCCTGCGACGGTCAAGCCACCGGTTCCCAGGATCGTCACCTCGGTCATCACGTACGCCGGATTGGTGCCAGGAGCGGTGTAAATGGCGGTGTTGTTGGTGATGGTGTGCGCGGAGATATAGGTGCCGGCGCTGCCGGGCCAGGGACCCGCGGTCGGGTGGTCGTTGTCGCCGACCAACGTGCCGGAGAAACTGATGTAGTCGCCCACCATGAACGGCGCCTGGATGCGCGGGTCGGGCAGCTGTCTCGGCGCCAGAGTCGCGGGGTCGGGCATGGTGATGTTGATGAGCGCGTTGCCGGCTGCGTCGACCGGCCGATTTCCCTGGGGGCACTGCGGATCCGTCTCCGCGCCACCGGCGGCCGGTGGCGCAGCGCGCGGCAGGCACATCGGGTAACCGGTCGCCGAGATGATCGTCGGGTTGTCCTGATCGACCGTGAAGCGCCGATCGGGGGACAGCCCTTTGCTGAACCGACCGGTGCCGCTGTCGCCGACCACCGGGTCGTTGATGCGGACCCGCGCGCCGGTGGTGGGATCGTTGGGTAATCCGCCGACCCGCATCTCGCCGGCCGCATAATCGATGAAGTTGATGAATCCGGCGGCGGCGTTCACGCCTTGCTGTGAAACATAGATCAGACCCGCGATGTACTGGTCACCGCCCGCGGCGCCGGGGACACGGTTGCCGATAACGTGGGCTTCCCAGGTCGTGAGAGGGCTGGGCACGTCGGCCATCGCCAGGCCGCTCTGCGTCGGTCCATAAGGCGGCGGCGCCTGCGCGAACAGCTCCTGCCAGGTGAGCGCGTTGGCCGGGAGAATCACGGTGGTGTTGTCGGGGACGGTGATGACGTGGCCATTCACCTTGAGCTGGCCACCCGCCGTGGGCCCCGGGCCGGACACGCTGGCCTCCTGCAGAAAGCCGGTGACGTCGAATTGCGTGCTGGCCGGGAGCGCCACCAGGGCGGACCGCCGGCCGAACGGCGTGTTCCAGTCCGTCGGGCTCATGGTGTGGGGCCCCACCTGCCGGGTCCCGACGGGGTCACCCGACCAACCCGCGTTGCTCCCGCCGCCCGCGCCAACGCCTTTGCGATCGCACGCGAGCGATGCCGCCAGCAACAGCCCCACAATCCCGACGACCGACACGAACGTGGTCGCATTCGCGTTTGCTTTTGCTTTCATTTCAATCCTCCTTTGTCGCCAACGATGCCAACCAACGCCGCTTGCGCGCATTGAGCAACGCGGCAACCAATTCCCCCACACCTTGTAACGGGCTATGCGGGCATTATTCCGCGCCACGGCGGCGCATTCCGTGAATTACCTGATCGCCCTGCATCGCGTTCACAGGCCGCAACCATCACCGGTGGGGCAGTCGCAAAGGCGAAGGGGAGCTTGAGCTAGCCCCGGCGGCAGCGCGGAGATCGGGTAGACGAGGTTGTAGCTGTAGCACATCTCGTTGTCGGCCCGCGGACCGAACATGACGACGTGGTCGATCGGATCGTTATAGGTGCAGGTGGTGCGCAGCGCGTCGCCCGGCTGAATGTCGATGACCGGCACGTGCGTCAGTAGCGGCTGCTGGTGCGGATCCCAGGACGTCAGGTCGACGAGCGCGGTGGTGCTGCCGTCCGGGTGGACGATCTCGCTGGTCAGAGAACGGCCGAGCTGGCTACCGCGCAAGGCATCTCACCCTCGCTGCTGTTCATTGTTTCCGGTTTGCTGGCGCCGCCGCAGCCCGCAGCGACCACTACGGCTCCCACCCCGCAAAACACCCCGAAGAGTCCCGTGTTCCCCAATACCATAGCTAACCTCCACCACAATCATCGGCAACCAGCGATCGACCGACGCGCGACGCGGATCAATGACCGAAGCGATCAATTGACGCGAGCTTGATTGCTCACGGCGTCGATCGTTTCTGACTTGTCCAGGGCACGTACCCACTACCCATCATTTTCGGGAGGCAGGTTCGGCTCGCCTATTTCGATGACGCGCCCCGGGCGCGATCTTTCGAATATTTATCCAGCGCGCTGACGGCGGTCCGTCGACGGATTCTGGGAAGAAATTGCATCGTCTTCGTTCGTTTAGATGAGGAGATCATGACGACACC
>PMNO01000548.1:0-1540 GCA_003161835.1 Myxococcales bacterium
CACGGCTTCGTCGTTTCGGTCGAACCGTCTCCACGGACGCGACAAATGGTTTCGGCGCTTCAGATCATTGGGGAAACCGCCGATGAACGACGTGAGCCCCCATGCCGACCAGAACAGTCTTGATCGGATCTTTCGGAGGGCATGCCCTTTCTCCCTCCCGTCGGCGACGGCCGGTGTTATCGGTGATCGCCCTCGCGGGATTTGCCGTGGCCTTCGCGGGGCGTTCCGCGTCCGCGACAGACTGGGTCGGATTCGGGTTCGATCCAGCCCGATCCCGCGCAACCGCGGAAGCCATCGGGACGCGGTTCGTGCCAGCCTGGCGCTCGGACGTGACCTCCACCACTCCGGACGCCGTGTACCGGGCTCTCCTCGCCAGTCCCGCCGTGGCCGACGGATTCATCGCGGTCGCGAGCTACGGCAACGTGGTACGCGTTTTGCGCGAGCGTGACGGTGTGACGCAATGGGAAACACAGCTTGGCGACGCCGTGATGGCCTCGCCGACAATCGACCACGGCTGGCTGTATGTTCCGTGCCTCGACCGCAACCTGTACGCGTTTCGCCTGAGCGACGGCCACCTCAACTGGAAGGTCGACCTCGGCGGAATCAACTATTCGTCCCCCGTGGTCGCCGATGGATCGGTGCTAGTCGCCGCGGGGGCACCGACCCCGCGCGTGCTGCGCCTGGACGCCGAGACCGGGCACATCATCTGGGCCGCGGGCGCCGACCAATTGCAGCAGTCGCTGGATAGCTCGGTGGTGGTCACGGGCGGACACGTGATCGTCGGCGAAACCGATGGCCGTTTCCATTCGTTCGCGTTCGCGGATGGCCAGCACGAATGGCTTGCGGACACGGGCGGCATGGCCGGTCTGGCCTCCCCCGTCGCGGCGGGCGATCGCGTCTACCTACCCGTCGCCGGGGCGTCCGCCCGGCTCATCGCTGTCGACGGTGCGACCGGAACGCCGGTGCCAGGGTGGTCAGTGGACATCATCAACTCCGCTGCGCCTGGCGACAACGCGGGCACCGTACTGGCCCACCGTATCAGACTGTCGTCGTTGGTCCTGGTCGATGGCCTGATCCTGGTCGATGCGCGCGGAGACGATTCGGTCGATACCGACGGGAACGGCGTCGCGGATCTCTTCCGGTTGCGCGAGGACGTGGTCGCCGTGGACGCCGCATCGGGGCGCGTGGCGTGGACCGCCCCCAACGGGGTACGTGACGCCGCCGATCCAAATCAGATTCCCACCCACGGGTTGGTCCCCACGCCCGCCGTCGAGCGCGCGCTGACTGGAGGGGGGCTGGTCGTGGCTGCATCCTCGCTGCTGGCACGCGTGGCTATACTCGATGCGGCAACCGGCACGTCGCGGCGCAACCTGACCCTGCCCTCCGCGACCCGGGCCTCTCCGGCCGCCGCGAACGGACGTCTGATTGTGAACACCGACGCGGGCACGATCGTGGCGCTGCGCTCACTTGACAACAGTGCCCCGACCACGCCGGTCGGGCTCACACCGCGCTCGGGAGCGGCGTCCGACGCAGGGGGCAC
>PMNO01000548.1:1605-3311 GCA_003161835.1 Myxococcales bacterium
TGGTCGCCAGTCTGTCCGCCGCGATCGGCACGGCGCGCGCGGGACAAGTCATTCAACTGGGCGCTGGCCGCTATCCCCTGGGCGAAGCCATGCGTGTCCCGGGTGGCGTGACGGTGCAAGGGGAGGGACCGCAGCTCACCATCCTCGATGGTCACGGATTGAATACGGCGGTGACCTTCTCGTCATCCGATGCCGCGCATCCCTCGACGTTGCGCGATCTGACCGTCAAGGGCGCCGCCACCGGGGTAGCGACCGGACAGGGATCGCACGTGGTCCTGCAGAACATCATCGTGAGCGACAACACGGCCTTCGGAATCGACGTCGGAGCCAGCGGCGTGGCGACGGCGATCTCGGTGACACTGTACAAGAACGGCGTGGCCGCGCGCAGCTTCGGAACGATGGCCATCCGCAACAGCATCATCGCGGCGAATCGCCGGGGCCTGGTGGCGGCGCCGGCCGAGGCGCTGCTTTCGCGCTACAACGATCTGTTCGACAACCAGGAAGTGGCCTACGACAACGTCGTGGCCGGAAAAGGCGACCTGGCGCGCAAGGTCTCCATTCAAGATGCGGATACCGGCGATGTGCGCGTAGCCAACGATTCGCCGACCACCGATCACGGCGATCCGACCGACGACTTCGCGCGAGAGCCCGCCCCGAACGGCGGCCGCATCAATCTCGGCGCGTTCGCGGGGACCGAGCGGGCCGAGCTGAGCCCTGCGCCCGGCTCCTCCGTGGCTTCGAAGGCGGTGGGCGGCGCGACTCCGGTCGGTGCCCCGGCGCCCGTGCTCGAGCCCACCATCAACAGTCACAGAGCATCCGGCGGGGGCGGCTGTGCCCTGGCACCCGCTCCGGTCGGAGGGCCCTACAAACTGGGCCGCGACGTCGTGCTCGGCGCTGCCGGGCTTGGGCTCGCGCTGGGCATGGCCACCAGGCGTCGCGCCCGTCGCATCACGCGTCGGCGATGATGCTCCGGTAACGCCGCGGCCCAGGCCGCGCACGTGCCCCTCGCGGAGTCGCGACCGGGGGGGCGCCACATTTTCGAGGGCGGCGGTGGCCGCGCGCTCAGGGACTTGGTTCGGCCACGGTGCTCGTGTCGAGGGTGACCGCCGTTTGAGCGAGCAACCTGCCGTTGATCGACGCGCCCGTTTGCAAGGCGATCGAGGTCTGACTCAAGATCACGCCCGCGAGGTGCGAGGTGGTGCCGAGGACGACGCCACCGGCGACCTGCCAGAAGACGTTCTTCGGCAGGGCGCCACCGGTCAAGGTCACCCGCGCGGCGCTGCTCGCCGTCAAGCCCTGCGCAATTTGAAAGATCCAGACGGCCGTCGCTGGGCCCGTGAGGGTGACATTCGCGGGGATGAGCACGCCAGTGCCCCACTTGTAGACGCCGGGGCCGAGCGTCATCCCGCCTATGTCGCCCGCACCGAGTTCGGTCACGTCGGGTGCCCGCCCCGCCGCATCCGTGAACGCGAGCTGCATGTCACCGATTGCCGCGGTCAGAGCTGACGGCGTCGGAATCGCGTGGTCGGCCGCGAACACCTTGCCCGTGACCTGCGCCGAGGTCGAGAAGACATTGGTGGCGTCCGCGATCAGCGAAAATTGCGTGATGGATGTGGCGGCTGCGGGGCTGACGCCCAGGTTCCCGGTCACGACCGACGGTGGCACGGTGGAGATACCGCTCTTCGCGAGGATCACGAAGGCGCCGG
>PMNO01000622.1:0-9416 GCA_003161835.1 Myxococcales bacterium
TACGTCTATGGAGGCGCCGCCTCGTTTTTTCCATCGGAAGATTTCGGCCTCGAGCTATTGATCGCGCGCAACCCGGTGATATTTCGCCTGGAGGAAGCGTTCAGCTCATTCGATCGGGAACGACACTTCCAATCAGGCGTGGCCTGGAATGTCCTGGGGGCGATGTTGTGGGCGCCGGTTCACGCGAAGCTCCGCTGGAGTGAACGACACATCACCCACGCCGACCTCCTCCTGGTCGCGGGCGCGGGTGAAACGTCGCACGAGTCGGTTCAGGGCCTGACCTTCCAGTTCGGCGCGGGCATCAAGCTGTACCTGGCGCGTTTCGTGTCGTTGCGCGTGGATATCCGTGACTTGATCGTGCCGCAAGAAGTACTCGGTCGCGGCCGCACGACCCACAACCTCGTGACGATGTTCGGTGTATCCGCCTGGGTGCCGGGATGAACGTCGTGCGCGGCAGGAAGGCCGAGGTCCGGATCAGACCATGCGGCCGAGCCGGCGTCGGCGCGATGGTGCTGTGCGCGACGATGCTGTTCCCGCGGGCCGGAGCTCGCGGGGAGACCGGGTCCGCCGCCGCCCCGACCCAAGCCGCGCCGGGGGCCCCGGCGGACCGCGAATCCGACGAAGCGCCAACCACTGAATCGGACGCGTGCATCGACCAGAACGTCAAGGCGGATCTCTTCGCCAAGCGCAAGCGGCGCGATGTGCGGGAGCGCCTCTTCCAGCAAACGAATCGACACGAGCTGACGGTGCAGGGCGGCTACTACGCGTCCGATCTCTTCGACGGCACCGGCGTGGTGGGCGCGGCCTACGCGTACCACATGACCGAGGATTTTGCGGTGGAGTCTTCGGCGGCATGGACGCGCATCGCTTCCTCGGGAGGCCCGGAGCTGGAACGGGCCTTCAGTCTGCTCGGCAACAAGAATCGACGCTCGTTGCTATTCGACGCTGATCTGGTGTGGGATCCGGCTCACGGCAAGTTGCGTCTCGGTGGATCGATTCAGCATTTCGATCTGTACGTCGCGGCGGGCGCGGGCGTGGTCGATTCGGTGCTATCCAGCGACATCGCGGCAAACGCCGCCCTCGGGCTCAAGTTTTTCCTCGGGCGAGCGATGGCCCTACGGATCGATCTGCGGGACCACGTGTATCGACAGCAACTTCTCGCGCGCAAGGAATGGGTGAATGACGTGACCGCCATGATCGGCCTCGCAGTCTTTCTGCCGGTGAGCGAATAGTGACGCGCCGGGGTGGGTACCCTTTGGCGGCGATCCGGGCGGCGATTGGCGCGCTGGCTGTCGTGGCCGCCGCGGGCATGCCCCTGGGATTGTCCGCATCGGCGGCCCCCAGCGCCGGGACGGCCGCTGACCGCGCGATGGGGCCCTCCGGCGACAAGTCCGACAAGACGGAGCACCAGGACGCCCCGGCCGCTCCGCGCGCTGGTGTGGTTCCCGATCTCGCCAAGCTGCGCGCCGAATACGATCGGATCCGCGAGGAGTTGTTCAAGGCACGCGTGCGCAGCCAGAGGGTCGCCGACGCCGCCTATCCCTCCAAGCTGGACGCGCGTTTGCGCTGGAAAGGCGGCCCGGATTTCGTGATCCGCAAGGCGCGGTTCCTGCTGGATGGAGCGGAACTGTGGGATTCGGCCGACCGCGCGCAAACCGACGATCTGATCGAGGTGGCGGAGAGGAGCGTCAAGCCCGGCCCGCACGCGCTCACCGTGCGCCTGGAGGTCCGTCCGAAGACTGAAGCCAAGGGAGGAACCAAGACCGGCGCGGACAAGCTGGGATACACGTCGGAGCACACGTTCGCGATCGTCGTGCCGGGTGGCGGCCACACCCATCTGCGACTGACAGGCGACGAAGACGGTGATCCGCCCGACTACGAGCTCGAGCTGAAGTTGGAGATCGAGACAGACCCATGAGCGCCGCCGTCCTGTTGCTGGCCCTGCTGGCCCAAGGTCAGGTTCAGGCGCCGGCTCGAGCGGTCGTATCGTCCCCCGATCCGGTGGGACGCTACCTGGACGATCTCGTCAAAGCGGGGGTGGTCCCGTCCGAGAACGCGACGCTCGATGGGTTGCGCGCCGCCTTGATCAGCGCCGAGCAGGACTTGGTGACGGGCAACGTGCAAACCGCGACCACGCGCCTTTTTGCGCTGGTCGAGTCATCGACGTTCGAACGATTCAAGAATGACCCCGAGTACCAGAACGCGGAGCTCACCCTCGGTCGTGCTCTGGTCCAGGGGGGCGCCTACGCCGCAGCCGAACGCTACCTGGACCGCCTCCTCGGCCGCGGACCCAAGCAGCCGTTCTTCGGGGCAGCGTACCGCGCGCTGGTGGACGTGGCGTTGGAAACGCACGACGAGGCAACCGTGCTGGCCCACCTCGATGCCCGGTCGGATGTGGCCACGTTGCCCAAGGACAGCGGGAACGAGCGCGCCTATTTGGCCGGAAAGGTGATGTATGCGTCCGGCCAATTCGCGGCCGCAGCCCAGCAGTTCACGGAGGTCGATCGCCAGTCCCGCTTCTTTGCTTCGTCTCTGTATTTTCGAGGTCTGATTGATGCGCGCACCCGCCACTTCGCGAGCGCGCGCCGCAATCTGTGCGAGATCGTCGAGCAGTCGGACAACGATCATTTCACCTTCTTCGTCGATGGCCGTTACTGGGCGATCAAGGATCTGGCGTTCCTGGCGCTCGGTCGCGTGGCCCACGAACAGGGACGCTACGACGACGCCTACTACTTCTATTTCCGCGTTCCCGAGGATTCCGAGCGACTACCCGACGCACTGTTCGAGGCCGCCTGGTCGATGTTCCAGAAAGGAGAATACGAAGCGGCGCGCGCGTTCATCGAACAGTTCGATCGTTCGTTTCCAGATTCGCCGTTGCGTCCGGATGTCCTCCTCCTGCACGCGATGCTCGACCTGAAGTCATGCCGATTCGACAAGGTACGCGCGACGCTGGATGCGTTCGAGAACACCTACGCGCCGATCGAGATCGAGGTGGCGCGCTTGATCGCGGAACCGGAACGCCGCCGCGCGCTGTATCGACGCCTGCTCGGACGGCAAGAGATCGGCCGCGGCCGGGATTCGATCGTCGAGCTCCTCAAGCTCGACAGCCGCTTCTACCGTACCTTCGCGTACCTGACAGCGTTGGACCGGGAGGCTGGCCTGGTGCCGCAAGAGATCGCCGTTTGGGACGAGCTGACCGCGGCGCGGTCGGGAAATCGGGCCTCGACGGCCGCCGGCGCGCAAGCCACCGAGGCGGCACAACTGCTCACCGATGCGCAAGCGCTGGCGGCCGAGAGCCGGAGCGAACCCGACCTGCATGACCAGGCCGCCGAGCTCCTGGCCGCCGCCCATCGCGCCGCCCGACCGGTGAGCCAGGAGGGCCCGTTTGCCGAGGAGGCCGAGCGCCTGCAGGCGCTGTCCCAGCAGACGCGGCAACTGCGGGCCCGGCTGGTGGACGCAACCAGCGCCATCGCCGAGGGGGCGCTCATCGATCTGCACAAACGTCTGAAGGGGTTGCTGCGACAGGCCCGGCTGACCCACATCGATGCCGTGATCGGCAAGAAGAAGAGGCTGGAGATCGAGATCGCGAACCTGGCCGAGGGGCGCTATCCGACCGAGATGCTCGGCCGGCTCGAAACCGAAGGCCTGATCGGCGACGACGAGGAGTACTGGCCCTACGAGGGCGAGTACTGGGCGGACGAGTATGAGAACTATCGCTAGCGCGGCGTTGGCCCTCGTGCTCGGGACCGCTGGCGGCAGCGCGTGGGCCGGACCCAGCGAGCGCGCGGGCGATGACCCGGGGACGGCGGAACAGGCGAGCAAGGGCGACGACGAGGTGGACGACACGCGACCCGATCGCACCTTGCCGGCTGTGGTCGAGAAGGCGATCGCGGAGAAGGAGAAGGAGGTCGTCGCAGCACGACGAGAGGGGATTCGCCTCCTCGAGGACTTTCTTCGATCGGGGCCGAAGTCACGGGAAACGGCCGAAGCGCTCTACAAGCTGGCGGAGCTCTACTGGGAAGAATCCAAGGCGTCGTATCTGGACAAGATGGGCGCGTACCAGCGGGCGATCGCGGATTGCCGGCGCGATCGGGGCTCCTGCTCCCGGGTTCCGCGACGCCCTCCGCGGCTGGATCTGGCGCAAGCCCAGAATGTGTACGACCGCTTGATTCGCGAGTATCCACGCTTTCGGAAGATCGACACCGTCATCTACCTGTACGCCTTTTCGTTGCGCGACCAAGGACGGCTGGGAGACTCGGTCAAGTACTTCCAGATCATCCTCGATCGATTTCCCCGTTCCCGCTTCATCGCGGATGCCTGGATGGCCGTCGCCGAATTTCGTTTCTACGATCAACAGAACTATCGAACTTCGCTCGACGCGTACGAGAAGGTTCTGGAGCATCCGAAGTCCGCGCTGTACGCGCTGGCATTGTTCAAGACCGCGTGGTGCTACTGGAAGCTCGGCGACACCACCAAGTCCGCGCTTCGCTTCAAGGACGTCCTGGATCTGGCCAAGAAGAAGGCGGGNNCTGGTGGAACTGTTCACCGAGGACGACACGAAGAGCGCCCAGGACGCTTTCGAATTCCTGGCTCAGATTGGCGGCAAGGAGTACTCGCAAAAAATTCTGGTCCGCCTGGCCGATACGGTCTTCGATCAGACGCGGTACGAGCGCGCGGCCGAGGCCTATCGTTTGCTCATCACGCTGGATCCAAACGGGCCCGACGCGCCGGACCACCAGAAGCGGGTGGTGGAATGCCAGCAGCTGCTGGGGGATGACACGAGGGCGGTGGCGGAGATGCGGAAGCTGGCGACGGACTACGGCTCGCGCGGGCCGTGGGCCGCGGCCAACAAGGATCGGCCCAAGGCGCTGGCCCACGCCCGGCAGATCGCGGAGGAACAGATCCGGTCGCTGGCCAAGACCCTCCATGCCGCGGCGCAAGCGAGCGAGAAGCAGAACAAGGTGCTCGACAAGGGACGCTACACGCGCGCCGCCGAGGCATACGAATTCTATCTGACAACCTTTCCGGACGCGTCCGACGCGGTGGAGTTGCGCTATTTCCGCGCGGACATCCTGTATTTCAAGCTGGGACGGATGGCGGACGCGGGCAACGAGTATCTCGCGGTGGGCAAGAGCAAGCCACCGGGGCAATACCACAAGGACGCCATCCTGCAGGCCATGACCGCGTTCGAGAAACTGCGCAAACCCGCCAGCGGCAAGCGCGAAATCAACGACTCCGATCGGAAATTCGCGGAGGCCGCCGACCTCTACGCCACGCTCTTCCCGAAGGACAAAGACATCGTCACCGTCATCTACAAGAACGGGCAATTCTTCTTCGATACCGGCGACTACGACGAAGCCATAAAACGCTTTGGTCTCATCGTCGAAGGTCATCCGGACGATCCCAACGCGGGGCCCGCCGGGGATCGCATCTTGGAGTCTCTGGCCAAGGGCAAGGACTTCGAAAATATCGAGCACTGGGCGCGCCGACTGAAAAAGACCAAGCCGTTCGCCGCCAAGTCCGAGCAAGAACGCCTGGATCGCATGATCGTCGTGGCGGTCATGAAGTCTGGCGAAAAATACGCCGCCCAGGGGAAATTCGTCGAGGCGGCTGGTTTCTTCATGCGGGTCCCGCACGAGTACCCCACCGACCCCAGGGCGCCCCAGGCCCTGCACAACGCCGCGACCATTCTCGAAAAGGGAAGACACCCGCAGGAAGCCGTGTCGGCCTACAAGGAGCTGGCCGACAAGTACCCCAAGGCCCCGGAGGCGCCCGAGGCCCTGTTCACCGCAGCCCACATCGAGGAAAGTGTCGCGTCCTACGATCGCGCCGCTTTTTTGTACGAACAAGTCGTGACCCGCTTCCCGCAGTCCAAGCACGCGGCGGAGGCCCTGCGCAACGCGGGCATCCTGCGCCAGACGCTGGGTGAAAACGAAAATACTATCCAACACTTCGCCGACTACGCCCGCCGTTTCAAAGATCGCGGGGACTCCAAGGAGCTGGCCTTTCAAGTCGCGGTGATCCGCGAGCGGCAACAGGACTGGAAGAGCGCCGCGCAGAGCTTCGAGGAGTACGCCCGGACCCACCCCGGCGACGGCCGCAACATCGAAGCATCGACGCGCGCGGGTGATGCCTACTTGAAGGCGGGCAACGACGCCAAGGCCAAGGAGGCGCTGGCCCGGGCTCTCGCGGCGTCGGCCGGCCACGGCCGCAAGCCCGGCGCTGGCGCAAGCGGCGGCGACGGCGATTCCCGCACCTGGGCCGCGCACGCGCGATATTTGCAGGGGGAGCTCGTATTTCGCGACTACGACAAGATCAAGATCGCGGGCAAGCCCAAACAACTGGCGCGCGTTCTCGACGAAAAGGCGAAGCTGCTGGAGCAGGCCAAGCAAATCTACCTGGACGTCGTCGCCACCCAATCCCCCGAATGGGCCACCGCCGCGCTGCTGCGGATCGGACAAGGCTACGAGGCGTTCGCCGCGGCCATGCGCCGGGCCCCTGTGCCCAAGGATCTCAACGCCTCCGAGGCGCAGGTGTACCGGGACGAGCTGGAAAAGCTCACCGTCGTCATCGAGGACAAGGCCATCGATGCCTACAAGTCGGGATACGGCAAGGCTCTGGACATCGGGGTTTACAACAAGCACACGCAAGATATCCGACGCGCGCTGACCCGACTCGACGAGGGCCACTATCCCAAGGAACTGGAGGTGCGGGCGGGGCTGCGCGCGGGCGAGCCCCCGTTGCGGATCAGCAAGCTCGAAGAGGTTCGTCGTGACCGGTAGCGCCCGCATCTGGGCGGCATGCGTGTGCCTGCTGTCGGCGCTGGCAATGGTTGGTTGCGGCCATCGGGCGGTGGCGCCCGGCGCGGCCGCGGCGCCGATCGTGGCGGCGGTGTTGCCCGAGGTGCGGGCGGAAGCCAAGGCCGAGTTCGACACCGCGCTTCGTTTGCTCAAGGCCGGCAAAACGCACCACGCCGAAGCGCGCATGCATCTGGTCAAGGCCACCGAGATGGATCCCAAATTCTTCGAGGCTTGGCACGATCTGGGCTGGCTGGATGCCAGCCGCGGAAATTTCGCGCGCGCCGCCACCTCGTTTCGGAGGGCACTGGACATCCAGCCCGGCTCGCGCGAAACCGCCCTGGCCCTCGCCGAGAGCTGGCGACGCGCCGGCTCTTCCAAGAAGGCGGCTCAACTCTACGGCGAGCGGCTGGCGGCGGAGCCCGGAGACATGGAGTTGCGCAACCGATACATCCAGGTGTTGCGCGACGGTGGCGATCTGGAAGACGCCTTGCGCGAAACGAAAATCGCACTGGGACAGGCCGGTGAAAATATCCCGCAAACCGTTTTGGCGTACAACTCGCTCGGCCTGATCTACTATAAAATGGACAAGCTGGAGCTCGCGGAGACGGCGTTGCGCAAGGCGCTCGATCTCGATGGTCAGAGCCCGTTCGTTTGGAACAATCTGGGTCTCGTCGCGTTTGCGCGCGGACGCGATCAAGAGGCCTTCTTGAACTTCCAAAAATCGTCCGAGCTGGATCCCAAGTACGCCGAGGCGCACCTGAACAAGGCGATCATCTTCATGGATTGCGGCGACTACAAGCATGCGCGCTCGGAATTGCAGCGCGCCGTCGACGCGAGCCCGGGCGATGCGGACGCCTACGTGGCCTTGGGAGTAGCGGCGCGTGGCGAGGGCAAGCTGGATGAGTCGCGGCGCGCGTACGAAAAGGCGCTGGAGATCGAGCCGGAACATGCCCCCGCGCTCTACGACCTGGGAATCTTGTACATGGAGTTCGACAAGGATCCTGGCAAGGCCCGGGACTCCTTTGCCCAGTTCCTGGACGCCGCCGACGATGACGATCCCCGTCGCAAGGATGCCACCTTGCGCCTGCAAGATCTTGCCGCGACAAAGAAAGCCGAGAGCGCAAGAGGCCAGGGAAGAGGGAAATGATGTCGTTGTCCGGTGGAGTCCTGGCTCTGACGATCGCGTTGCTCTGCGCGCAGGGTCCGCGCGCGGCGGCAGCCAAACGCGCCAAGCCGTCCCCTTCCACGGTCACGGCCGAGAAGAAGGTGATCCCACCCGTCCGACCCCGTCCCACATCGTCTCCCAAGCACCGCGACTCGAGCCTGGCGGTGTCTCCCATCCCGACGGGGACCACCACCCCGGACGACGCCAGCGGCAATCCCAGTGGCAATCCGACGGGGACCACGGAGGGCCGCACTCCGCCCAACCCGGTCAAGAGCGCGAAGACCAAGGTCTATACGTTTGGCGCGATGGACGTCGAGGGCAAATTGAAGACGCCCCAACTGCTGTACTTCCTGAACCGGGTCAAGCTGGAACTGGAGATGTCAGCTCCCGATCATCGGTCTTTCATGAAGGAGCTGGAGAAAACTGCCGAGGACTCAAATTTGTAGGCCGGTAGACCCGGTCCCTTGAACCATTCAACGTCATGACTCCCACATCCATGTTGCAGGTCGCGCTGGTCTGGCGGGGCAAGATCCTGACCTACCGGTTGTGCGGTCCCAAGCAATCGGTGACCGTCGGACCATCGCCGCGCGCCACCTTGGTCACGCCGCGCGTCCCTGGTGGCAAGGACCGATACGCCCTTCTGGTGCCCGCGAAGCCGCGCGGGAGTTACCGCCTGCGCTTGACCGCCGCGTTCACCGGGGAGGCGACGGTCCAGGGCGAAAAGCGCGCGGTCGCCGATCTTCTGATGACCGGTGCGCCGTCGGGTCGGGATGCGGGCATTCGCGAAATCGATATCAATCCCGGCGACAAGGTCCGCCTCGCCTTCGCGGAGGCCGACGGACTTCGGATCGAGATCCGCTACGTCGACCCTCCGGTCCGAGTGCCGCGTCCGAACCTGTCGCGCACCGAGCCATTTTTCGCGCGCACAGTGGCGCTCACCACCGTGGTCCTGAGTCTTTTCCTGGCGGCTGTTTTCATCTTCGCCCCCGAGGACGACCCGCCCCGATCGGTGCTAACCGCCGAACGGGTGGCCAAGATTCTGCCTCCCCTGCCTCCGCCCATCCTCACGCCCGCCAGCAAGAAGAAGGACGACGAGGAGGCCAAGGAGGAGTCCGGCCAGATGAAGAAGGCCAAGGATGAGAAGGGCAAGCTCGGCCGGCACGATTCACCGTCCAAGGACACGGTCATCACCAAGGGCGAAAAGGACATCCTGCGCGACAAGGTTTCAAAGGTCGGGTTGCTGGGGCTGATCGGAAAGGAACGCCCGCAGGGTTCCGGCCTGGCCAAGCTGTTCGCGGAGGAGCGCGATGTCGAGCAAGCTGTCGCCGGGATGCAGGGCGCCCCCATGGTGGCGGGGCGTGGCTCGGGCGGATTATCGACGACGGGTTCCGGACTGGGCGGCGGCGGCACCGGACTCGGGCACTTGTATGGTGCCGGTGAGATAGACACCG
>PMNO01000622.1:9450-12154 GCA_003161835.1 Myxococcales bacterium
GACGGATCGGTGGAAAAATCCAAGATCGCCGTCACCACGATGGACGACGGAGCCGTCGAAGGCTGCATCGCCCGTCAGGTGAAGCAGTGGGTCTTCCCGAAGTCCGACGGCAGGACGGTGGTCCAGAGCTATCCCTTCCTGTTCAAGGGAGGCGTCTAGTGCCGCGTTCGCGAGCCGCGGGGCGCGCGCCCCTCGTCGCGATCGCGCTGTTGGGGTCGGGCGCCGCCGCGCTGAGTGTCGGCGCACNNGCGGGTGCCACCCCAATGACCCGGTGTATTTTCCGGCCGATACGATCTTGCAGACCGACGGAATGGGGACCGAGGTTCAGGAGACCGTCGCTTTGAAATTTCGCGTCCCCACGGCCTCCGAGCAGGCGGACCTGGACAAGCTCTCCGGTCAGCTCGGCTATGCGGTCCCCTGGCTCCGCGAGGACCGCGTGCACATCGAGATTCGCTACACGGTCACGAACCTGGGCGACCAGAGCGCAACGTTTTCCCTGTTCGTGGATGGGGCCACCGAGTTCACGCGCTTCGACTATCAGGCCGTCGCGGCGGCCTTCATGACCGCCAAGCAGCAAGCTCCCGCGGTCGGGCTGATTCAGGCGTCCAGCCATCCGATCTTGGCCCCCGGACAGGTGTTCCAGGGAACCATCCGCGAGGACGATTTTCACGAAGGCTCCCTCGATCTGGATGCCATGGGGCGATTCATGGCGCCCTTCGTATCGGTGCTGATCAACCGCTCCGAGGTCAACCCCATTGGGCTCGACATGGTGCCCGACCACCTCGCCCCGCCTCAACAATGGATCCTGCCCGCGCTCTGGGAGCTCACGCCCCGATTCAGCAGCGGAACCCAACCCATGACGCTGCAATTTGTCGTGCGCGTCCGCGACGACAACCAGCGTCTGTGGGACAATGGCGCCGGTGAGTTCATGCCCACGGTCACCACGTTCGTCCCCGTGCTGCCCCCGCCGTAGGCGATGGCCATGATCACGGGAGCGAGCCGCAGGCGGGCAATCCTGAACCGCTCTCCCCTGTTCGTGGCGCGGTCGCTGATGCTGGCGATCGTCGGCCTGACGTTGTCCCCACCGGCGCACGGGCAGGTCACCGAGGCGCCGAAGGCGGAGCTGTTTCCGGACCCAAGCAAGTTCGCCTATGGCCTCTACACGCAGGGGGAACTTGGGGCCGTCACGCTACTGGGGCCGGTTGGACCACACCTGCGGCCCGGATGGGGCCTGGGTCTGGCCCTCGGGTACGATCTCACGCGCTGGTTGGCGGTGGAGGCCAGGGCGCTCGGCTCGACTCACATCACCGCATTCGCGAACGCGCCCCAGGACGGCGAGTTGTTGCAGCTCTACCACCTGTCGGGCGCCGCGAAGCTGTCGTTTCGCTATCGGTACCTCGCCATTTCGGCCGACGGGGGCGCCGGTATCGTGCGTACGTCGACGAACGTGCTCGCCACCGCGGGCCTGAACGAACGACGCACGTCCCTGGCGTTCGGCGGCGGACTGGCCGCCGACTATCACACGCTCTCCCGTCATTTTTCATTCGGCGTTCACGCCAGCTTCTTTCAAATCCCGTCGCTCGCACGGAGTCACGCGCTGATCACGATGGCTTCGATGAGGTACTCGTTTTGAGCCAGCCCGCATCGCCGCCGCCGGTCGGCCACGGGGGTGGGGCCGCCGTCGCCGTGACCGCAGCCTTGTTCGTGGCGGCGACGCTGCTCATGGGGACCCAAGGCTGCAGCACCGTGTACCTCGACGCGCCCCCGGCGGACGTGAACGCCTGTCGGCCGAGTCAAGTGTTCTTTGTCGAGCACGTTTGGCCGGAGTTCCTGGCCAAGAGCTACAACGGCAAGACCTGCGGCGATGCCAATTGTCACGACGGTCCGAGCGGACGCCAGCCGACGGTGGTCATGCCCACGTCGGCGCCGAGCACCCCCTTCGTCGCGCAATCGGACTGGGCGATGAGCTACCGCTCGGTGACGCAGAAGTTGATTTGCGCCAACGTGCGCGGCAGCGACCTGTACACGCGGCCCGCGGGTCTTCGCACCCACGGGGGCGGGAAACTGATCGAGCCGGACGGTCCCGAGGAGTTGCTCCTGGAGAACTGGGTGACGGCGACCCCATGACGCTCAGGACTCGGATAATAGCCCGTGCGCCGCGATGGAAAGCGACGATCCTGATCGCCGCCGCGGCGGTCCTGGGCGGCCGCATCCCTCACGCGCAAGCTGACGAGGATGCGTTGGTCCGCGTGCTGTCGGAGGAAGCTGGCATTCACACCGGGCCCGGCTTCGCCTACCGGATCGTTTACGTGGCGGCCCGGGGAGAGGTTTTCCCCGTCATCGAGCGCGCGACGCGTGCCCACTGGTTTCGCGTGCGACTGCCCGATGGCACCTCCGGCTGGGTCCTCGGCGATCAGGTATTTCCTCTCGACATCGATACCGCCGACGCGCACCGCGGCCCGTCGGTCTGGCACCGCATTTCGAACGCCGTGTTTTCACCGTCGCCGTTGCTGGAGGGGCGATTCGGGCTGTCATTTTCGGCCGGAACTCTGGGCGGGGATTCGGCTTTCATTTTCAGGCCCGCGTTCCTGCTGGAACCGCACATCGCGCTGGAGGGTTTCTTGGGCGAGACAGTCGGAAACCAGCTCGACGTCGTCTACTACGGAGCGGGGCCCAACGTGTTCATATTCCCCACCTCGCCCGT